>JAJZSC010000449.1:2775-3215 GCA_021849995.1 Bacillota bacterium
GCTTGTTGATGCCGTTTGCTTTTGCAATGGTTACTACTATTTCTCCCCCGGGGACCGGACCGGGACTTTCTATTGCATTTATGTTTATGCTTGCTTCATTATCGGAAAAGGTAGTCTCCTTACTTGGCTTGTCCATGTTAATATTTACTGCAAGCTTTACCAAAGCTCCTCCTTTTGGAATCTTGATGTTCATGGTGGATTCCCTTGTAGTGCTTATTATGAAGTTATCGTTCCGGGCAATTTCCTGTCCGTTGACATACCAGGCAGCATTGGTTGCCAGCGCCCCACTGTACCCTGTAAGGGTGACCTTTGCAGTGACGCTTACCGATGTGCCTTCATATGCAGTAGTAGTGTACTTGATCTGCAACAGAAAGGTGAAGAGCGGTACAGCCGGGTTTTGTCGATTCCCGCCAGTCGGGGCATCATTCGGGACCGCAATG
>JAJZSC010000011.1:0-9312 GCA_021849995.1 Bacillota bacterium
CTTTGTCTGACCTAATTGCTATAATCTTTTAAAATAATAACTACCTGAAATCAAATATTATCAAAGCAATCTGCTGAATTAAGTTATCGTCACGGACCAAAAATATTTATTTAAATTGCAGTTGACCGTGCACTTATTCAATTTGTCCAGTCATATTATGGAACAAATTGGTAATAAGAGGTGTTTGGAAATGCATATGAAAAAAATACATCATAAAATGGTTCATACAGTTAAACCTGGAGAAACACTTTGGAAAATAGCTCATCACCATCACACAACAGTTCATCATCTAATTCATCTAAATCCTCAGATAAAAGATCCTAATCTGATCTATCCAGGCCAACGCATAAAAGTTCACTAGTAAGTTATCTTGGTTTATTATTTATTGAGTTTAGGTTTGTCTGTGAATAGAGTAAAACTGGAAGGGCAGAGAGCTCTTCCAGTTTAGGTATTAATGTTCATGCCCTACTATTTTCCAGGTATTTGAGGATTTTTTTAAAGTTGGCTTTGCTTTATGTTCTAGGCCATCTTTTGTTGTATAATTGGCCTCTACAACGGCAGATTTACCGTCGGCACTTATGGTAACTCCAGTAACCGTGATTTTGACAACAGGCTCTCTATGGAAAGTTAAATCATTCATAATTATTTGTGCAGCCGCTTCAGGTGTCAAAGTTGGTTTACTAGTAGTGGACACACTTTGAGCACAACCGCCCAATAAAAGGGTAAGGACTAATAGGCCAGTAATTGCGTAGGTGTGCTTTTTCAATCACATCACTCCCTGTAAAAATGGATTATAATATTAACTACATAGACTATGTATATAAGCCTAGAGGCTGGATATAACTACATGCTTCATTTATGTCAATTTCCGACAATAATAATTATGAAGGATTCTATTCACACTTGGTCGGCTTAGATCTGGTCTTGATATTTTTTTCATTGCCATAGTATATAGAAAAAGGAATCTGTTCTAAAGAGCCAAAGATAAGATGATTGACGGGAAGTGATTGTGGTGGGAGCTAACAGTGGGCGCCTTGAACGTGAGAGAAATACAATTAAAAAGATGATTCGAATTTATTGTAGGGACAATCATTCAACTAGTGGAGAATTATGTGAAGAATGCCTGGCTTTATTTGATTATGCTAGTCTAAGGCTAGATAAATGCAAGTTTGGTAAAGACAAACCAGTTTGTGGTAACTGCACGATTCATTGTTATAAACCTGATATGCGACAAAAGGTAAGGGAAGTTATGAAATATTCCGGGCCTAAAATGATCTTTGAACATCCTATGGATGCAGTAAAACATTTAGTAGAGAAACGCCGCAAAATGCCTTAACCCGCAAATATCAAAGGCAAAATGCCTTAAGTTGACAAACTGTAAACCAATCGTTATCATGTTATAATATAGAAAGTGTGAACATAGTTCTCTGGATTAACTCTTCGGGAAGGGATTAAGAGGAATACTCTTTACAGGGAGGGCTGGCGTGACTGAAACCGGCCTGGGAGGATCTTAGTCGGACAGCCTGAGGAAAGAGGATATTGTGCGGTTGGTCTCGTTATCGACTATAAAGTGGGCGGAGTAATTCTCCGTCAAAAAGGGTGGCACCACGGGAGCTCTCGTCCCTTGTTTTACAGGGGAAGGGGGCTTTTTTGCATTAGAAAAAGCAAAATCTCAAGATAGATGACCGATAGGAGGGAACAAATTGTCTATTCAGCGTCCCAAAGGAACCCAGGATTTACTGCCGGGATATATCGAGAAGTGGCAGTATCTAGAAGAAGTTATTCGTAAAGTGTGTTTTGAGTATGGGTATGAGGAGATTCGAACTCCGGTTTTTGAGTCAACCGAATTATTTAAGCGGGGAGTAGGAGAGACTACTGACATAGTTAATAAAGAGATGTATACTTTCCTCGATAAGGGAGAACGTTCTATGACCCTTAGGCCTGAGGGTACGGCATCCGTTTGCAGAGCTTATGTCGAAAACAAGCTTTACGGTACCCAGCAACCTGTGAAACTATATTATGTAGGCCCTATGTTCCGTTATGAACGGCCACAAACTGGCAGATTCAGACAGTTTCATCAGTTTGGGGCAGAAGTACTAGGAGCTGATAAACCAGTCGTTGATGCAGAGGTAATTACCCTGGTCTGGGATTTATATCAGCGGCTAGGACTAACCGGTCTGGAAGTACATATTAACTCTGTCGGTTGTCCCTCTTGCAGACCGCTCCACCGAGAAAGCCTGCAGAGTTTTCTCGATCAGAGGCGGACTGATTTATGCAGGGATTGCCAGGACCGTTTCGATCGCAATCCGATGAGGATTCTTGACTGTAAAAACCCGTCTTGTCAGACCCTCACACACGGTGCTCCTACAACTCTTGATCACTTATGTGAAGATTGTGCAAGTCATTTCACCCAACTGCAAGAGTTATTAGAAGCTGCAGGTGTGGCTTATAAAGTCAATTCTCGTCTGGTTAGAGGGTTGGATTATTATAGAAGAACTGCTTTTGAAGTTCTAGTAGAGGAAATTGGTGCCCAGAGCGCAATTTGTGGCGGAGGTCGTTATGATGGCCTGGTTGAAGAAATCGGAGGGCCGTCGACGCCAGGAATTGGCTTTGCCATGGGGATGGAAAGAGTGCTTGCTGCTATCGAGGTTCAAAAGAAGTTCCCCGAACTTAAACCTGCTCAATTTGCCATGGTAATTGCCCTAGGGGACAAGGCTCAGCAAAGAGGTTTCTCAATCTTAAGCGAGCTAAGAAAGAGTGGAGTTCCAGCAAGTATTGATTTAGTTGGACGAAGCTTAAAGGCTCAACTAAAAGCAGCAGACAGGGTAAATGCTCATTATGCTCTGATTTTAGGGCAAGATGAATTAGATAGGGGTAGGGTTGTGATCCGTAATTTGAGGCTGGGAGAACAGTCAGAGGTTCCGGTTTCCGAAATAGTAAGTGTAATTAGTGATAAGTATAGAGAGGGTGCTAGAGTATGACTTTATTGGCAGAACGCACAGAGGCAGGTACATTAAGGGCAAGCAGTAGTGGTGACAAGGTAAGATTGCTTGGCTGGGTACAAAGAAGACGTGATCACGGCGGGGTTATCTTCGTTGATTTAAGAGACCGTTCCGGAATTGTTCAAGTCGTTTTTAATCCTGATATGCCTGAGGAGGCATTTGTTAGGGCAGAAAGACTTCGCACGGAATACGTTGTATCAGTCTCAGGATCTATCAGAAAGCGTCCAGAGGGAGCAGAGAATTCGAATATTGCAACAGGCGAGATAGAAGTTGTCGCAGAAACCCTTGATATTCTTAATGGAGCTAAGACTCCGCCGTTCTATATTCAAGATAATGTTGATGTAGATGAATCCGTAAGGTTAAAATATCGCTATTTGGATTTAAGGCGCCCTGAGATGCAAGCAGTTTTTAAAACTAGGCATCAGATAACCCAGATTATGCGTAATTATTTTGATAGCCGTGGCTTCTATGAAATTGAGACTCCAATCCTCACAAAATCCACTCCAGAAGGAGCAAGAGATTATCTGGTTCCAAGTCGGGTTCATCCAGGAGAGTTTTATGCTTTGCCGCAATCCCCTCAAATCTTTAAGCAACTCCTAATGGTTTCCGGAATGGAGAAGTATTTCCAGATTGCCCGTTGTTTTAGGGATGAAGATCTGCGTGCTGACAGACAACCGGAGTTTACCCAACTGGATGTGGAAATGTCCTTCGTTGAGGTAGAAGATATCCTGCCACTTATGGAAGAGATGATGGCTCGAATCTTTGCAGAGACCACTGGGAAGACCGTACAAACTCCCTTTCCACGTCTGACTTTTAATGAGGCTTGGGAACGTTATGGATCTGACAAGCCTGACACCCGCTTTGGAATGGAACTGGTAGATGTTGCTGATGAAGTTGTCAATTCAGGTTTTAAAGTATTTACCGATATCCTTGCCAAAGGGGGCAGGGTAAAAGGTATTTGTGCCAAAGGTTGTGCCACCATGCCTCGCCGTGAACTTGATGGGCTGGTGAACTTTGTCAACACTTATGGTGCTAAAGGTTTGGCATATATTGTCTTGGCGGAAGAAGGAGTCAAATCCCCTATAGCAAAATTCTTTACTGAAGAAGAGTTAAGCAGCCTAATCAGTAGAATGCGTGGAGAGACAGGAGATATCTTATTCTTTGTGGCAGATAAAGATAAGGTAGTAGGGGATGCGCTTGGTCATTTACGCCTTGAGTTGGCTAAAAGGCTTAACCTTATTCAAGAGGGTACACTTAACTTCCTTTGGGTGACGGAATTTCCACTGCTTGAGTATGATGAAGAGGAAAAACGCTATGTCGCAATTCATCATCCATTTACCTCTCCGATGGATGAAGATTTACCTTTGCTCGACACAGATCCGGGTAAGGCTAGAGCCAAAGCGTATGACTTGATTCTTAACGGAGTCGAACTTGGTGGCGGCAGTATTCGTATTCATAGACGTGAAGTTCAAGAAAAAATGTTCACACTTTTAGGCCTTTCACCAGAAGATGCCATTTCAAAATTCGGTTTTCTCTTAGAGGGATTCGAGTACGGAACTCCACCGCATGGAGGAATTGCCTTTGGCCTAGACCGCCTGGTGATGCTGGTCGCAGGCAGGGAAAACATTCGTGATGTTATTGCTTTTCCGAAAACCCAGAGTGCCACCTGTTTGCTGACCCAAGCACCTTCGGCTGTAGTAGGTAAGCAATTAAAAGAGTTAAGTATCAAAACGCATATAATTGCAGCTAGTAAATAATAATATAGTTGAATTGAATTCTGGAATTTTGTTTGACAGTTTAGTTTTGACAGCGTATAATAACACTGTAATTACCCCCTTGGGGTATCGGAGGAATGATAGTGGACACGAATTCCTTTACAGAGTCTAATAATGATTCCAAACAGGATCTGATTCGAAGACTTAAAAAGATTGAGGGGCAAGTTAAAGGTCTTCAAAGAATGGTTGAAAGTGACAAGTATTGTGTTGATATTCTTATTCAAGTAGCTGCAGTACGGGCCGCTATCAACAAAGTAGGGACTATGGTTTTTGAAAATCATTCCCGTCACTGTATTCTAAGTGCTATCGATTCAAAAGACAAAGACGCCGCAATAGAAGAACTAATCGGTGTCCTGGGTAAATTCGTAAGGTAAAATACTATTGTAAATAATATTTGTTTAATTAAGGAGGAGTCTGATTATGGCAGGAGCAAATACTCAAACTTTTACTACGGACAACTGGAGCACCGATGTACTAGGTTCTGACAAACCTGTACTGGTTGATTTTTGGGCAGCTTGGTGCAGTCCGTGCCGTATGGTCGCTCCAATTGTAGATGAGCTTGCAGATGAGTATACTGGTAAAATAGTTATTGGTAAACTCAATGTAGATGAGCATGGAGCAGTTGCTAGCCAGTATGGTATCATGAGTATTCCTACTTTGGGTATTTTTAAAGGTGGAAAAATGGTTGATAAAATTGTGGGATTCCGCGGTAAAGCGGATCTGGTAAAGATGCTTGAAGCTCACGCTTAATCACGAATAACAGCCATTGAAAGAAAATAGAGAAAAGCGATGCCAGGTTATAGGCATCGCTTTTCTCCATTCCACCTAGCTTCTTTTTCTAAATTTGTCTTCTCCAATGTCTGATGGAACAAAAAATTGTTGTCCCTTAATTGATTCCGGCAAATAATCTTGCTTTACCCAGTGACCGGGATGCGAGTGAGGGTATAGGTAGCCTTCTCCATGTCCAAGTTTCCTGGCACCAGGGTAATGAGCATCCCTAAGATGGGCTGGTACTTCCCCAGTAGGATTACGCTTAACATATTCCAGAGCTCGGTCGATCCCTTCATAGGCACTGTTGCTCTTCGGAGCAGTGGTGATAGCCAAAACAGCTTGTGCCATAGGAATTCTTGCTTCCGGCATGCCTAGCCATTCTAGGGCATTTGCAGCTGCATGGGCTTGGAGCATAACTTTAGGGTCAGCTAATCCTACATCTTCCGAAGCCTGAACGATTATCCTTCGAATTATAAAACGGGGATCCTCACCGGCTTCAAGGAGAACTGCCAACCAATAGAGGGCGGCGTCAGGGTCAGAACCACGCATGCTTTTAATAAAGGCTGAGATAAGGTCATAGTGGTAATCAGCGTCCTTGTCAAAGCGAATAGCCCGTTGCTGGATAGACTCCTCTGCTATTTCCAAAGTGATTATACGTTCTCCGTTAACTGGAGGGGTTGTGAGCACTGCCAGTTCCACTGCATTAAGGGCACGGCGCAAGTCTCCGTTGGCATAGTTAAGCCAGTGATCCCAGGCTTCAGGTGAGATTTTAACCTTGTAACTCCCTAGACCATTTTCTACGTTACTGAGGGCTCTTTGCAGACCGATTTTAATTTCTTCAACTGTTAATAAGTTTAGTTTAAACAGAGTAGAGCGGCTAAGGAGAGCGGAGTTAATCTCGAAAAAGGGGTTTTCAGTAGTTGCTCCGATAAAGGTGATTATTCCGCTTTCGACAGCTGGGAGAAGAGCATCTTGCTGCCCTTTGTTAAAGCGGTGAACCTCATCACAGAAAACTAAAGTACGCTTACCGTATAGATGCAATTGTTCGGTGGATTCATGGATTATTTCCCGAAGTTCCTTTACCCCGGCTGAGACAGCATTAATTTTGATAAAACGGGAAGAGGTTGAGGACGCGATTACCTGGGCAAGGCTGGTTTTGCCTGTTCCGGGTGGCCCATACAGAATAATTGATCCTACCCGGTCCGCTTCTATGGCCCGGCGCAGAAGTTTGCCAGGGCCTAGGATGTGTTCCTGACCTATGTAGTCATTAATAGTCTGAGGACGCATTCGTTCAGCGAGGGGAGCAACTTTGTTTGGGTTAAAGGAAGCAGAAAAAAGATCCATGTTAATTATCGATCCTTTCATAACGTGTTAGTTTCTTTTATAGTTTAACTTGTTTTTACCGGGTTAAGTTTATCGTCTCTACCCAGGAAAGTTTATCGTTTTTGTAAGTGCATATACTTTTTTGACTGAGTTTAAAGTTTGGTTGCTATGCATAATGGTAAACCAGAATTTTGCTAAGGATAAAAAGTGCCCTAAAGGGTATAGTAACTTTTAGTAAAAGTTAGTAAAGATGGTAATCCAAATCTTAATTTAGTTTTTTATTGATTATAAGTTTTTATTATGGGTTTATTTTGAAAAATCAAAGTTAATTAGTAGGTTTTAGCCTTGACAAATCCCGAGTGATTTAATAAGATATCCATGAAAGCATGATAAGAATAAGGCATAGAAGATATAGTACGGAAAAATTGGAAAAGAGGTGAGGGTTTGTGAAGCTCTCGACCAAAGGTCGGTATGGTGTAAAGGCTATGTTCGATCTAGCTCAACATATGGGTGAGGCTCCAGTATCGTTAAAAAGTATTGCTGAACGTCAAGGACTGTCCGAGCACTATCTGGAACAGCTTATTTCCGGCTTAAGAAAAGCCGGTCTTGTAAAAAGTATTAGAGGTGCTCAAGGCGGGTATGTTCTTGGCAAAGATCCGGACAAGATTAGAATAGGAGATATCATTAGAGTCCTGGAAGGTCCTATCGCTCCGGTAGATTGCGTGTCTGAGGAAGACCCGGAATCTTGTCATAAAGCCGAATTTTGCGTAACTCGGACCGTTTGGGAAAAGGTTAGGAACTCAATTGCAGAAGTGCTTGATTCCATCACCTTGGAAGATATGCTAAATGATGCTGCCAAGCTTGAGTCTGACCGTAGTTTGTATATGTATTACATTTAAGGAAGTTTTAGTATACAAACCAGCATACAGAAAAATTGGCTGGGTTCAAGCCATTGGAGCAATCTTATTACTATTAAATTTTAAAGATATGCTTTCAGACATGCCAAAAAGGAGGAACTCCTATGCGTAGAGTTTATATGGATCATAGTGCAACAACTCCGGTTGACCCAGAAGTGGCAAAACTCTTAATGAGTTATTATACAGAAAGGTACGGTAATCCTTCAAGTGTTCATAGCTTTGGGCGAGAAGTAAAAGATGCCCTTGAGCAAGCTCGACAACAGGTAGCAGAGCTTATAGGGGCCGAACCCTCAGAGATTACTTTCACTAGTGGTGGTACCGAGGCAGATAACATGGCTGTTCTTGGAACGGCAGAGATTATGCGAAAAAAAGGGAAACACCTGATTACTTCTGCTATCGAGCATCACGCAGTTTTGGAAACTTGCGAGTACTTAGCTAAAAATGGATTTGAGCTTACAATTATTCCGGTTAATGAAGAAGGTATTGTATCGGTAGAAGATGTGGCTAAGGCCATTCGGCCTGATACTATTCTTATAAGCATTATGCATGCCAACAATGAAGTTGGATCTATTCAACCCATTGCTGAGATAGGTAAGCTAGCCAGAGAAAAAGGGATAGTATTCCATGTAGATGCAGTCCAATCATTAGGGAAAATTCCTATTAACGTTAAAGAAATGAACGTTGATCTCCTTACGATTTCCAGTCACAAGATTTACGGTCCCAAAGGGGTAGGAGCACTTTTTATCCGGAAAGGGGTTAGGCTTGCTCCGATCCTGCACGGTGGTGGTCAAGAGAAGAGGCGTCGTTCAGGTACAGAAAACAGTCCTGGAATCATTGCATTTGGCAAGGCCTGTGAATTAGAAGGACAACGGATGGTGGCCGAGGCTGAACGAATAAGGAAGCTTAGAGATAGACTTCAAAAAGGTATTTTAGATAGAATAGAGTATGCGAAAGTTAACGGACCGGTTGGAGACAATCGTCTGCCTGGAAATCTCAATGTAAGTATTCGTTTTGTGGAAGGGGAGGCACTTCTTCTAAGCTTGGATATGGTTGGGATTGCCGCCTCAAGTGGATCAGCTTGTACTTCAGGGTCCTTAGATCCTTCGCATGTACTCTTGGCGATGGGACTTTCACATGAAATCGCTCATGGATCTCTTCGTTTCTCCCTAGGACGGCAAAATACTGAGGAAGATGTCGATTATGTCCTCGAACAGCTGCCTAAGATTGTTGAGCGCCTTAGAATGATGTCCCCACTTTATGATCAGGCAAAATACTGTAAGGCTGAGTAATTGAAGGAGTGTAGTAGAGATGTATACAGAAAAGGTCTTAGATCATTTTCAAAATCCCCGAAATGTTGGTGAGATTCCCGATGCCGATGGAGTTGGGGAAGTTGGGAATGCCAAATGTGGAGATATTATGAGAATTTATTTGGATATTGAAGGGGATATTATAAAAGACGTAAAGTTCAAGACTTTTGGTTGTGGGGCGGCAGTCGCTACGAGCAGCATGGTAACGGAAATGGTT
>JAJZSC010000011.1:9322-17366 GCA_021849995.1 Bacillota bacterium
GAAATGGTTAAAGGTAAAACTATTGAGGAAGCGCTTAAGATCTCTAATGCTGCTGTAGCAGAAGCTTTGGGAGGATTGCCCCCGGCTAAGATGCACTGTTCAAATTTGGCTGCTGATGCACTTCATGAAGCAATTAAGAATTACCACGAAAAAAACGCTAAAGAACAGGGATGAATCTATGACATTTAGCGAAAAAACCAAGGTCGTTGTAGGAATGAGCGGTGGTGTGGATAGTTCCATGGCCGCCGCTTTGCTCAAGGAAGAGGGCTATGACGTTATAGGGATAACTTTACAAATATGGCCTTCGGCTGGTCCGGATGTCGAAGGTGGCTGCTGCTCAATCTCTGCCATTGATGATGCCCGCAGGATATGTTTCCAATTAGGAATTCCACATTATGTCCTTAATTTTCGTGATTATTTCCAGGAAAAAGTTATCGACTACTTTACAGAATCGTACTTAAGTGGAGAAACACCTAACCCTTGTCTGGCCTGTAATAAAGAGGTCAGGTGGGGAGAATTCTTGCGAAAATCCCGCGGACTTGGGGCTGAGTATCTGGCTACAGGACACTATGCACAGGTTATGAGGGACCCTGACAGCGGTCGTTTCCTGTTAATGAAACCTGCTGATGAGTGGAAAGATCAAACCTATATGCTTTATACCCTCACACAGGATCAACTCCAACATACTCTCTTTCCCTTAGCCGAATACACCAAAGATAGAATCAGAAAAATGGCAGAAGAAAGAGGGTTGACCAGGGTTGCCAGAAAACCGGACAGTCAAGAAATATGTTTTATTCCGAACGATGATTATGCCTCCTTTTTAAGAGAAACGGCCGGGAATCGAGTTAGACCAGGAAATTTTGTGGATCGCAGCGGGAATGTGCTGGGACAGCATCAAGGACTGATTAACTATACAATCGGTCAACGAAAAGGTTTGGGAGTAACTTTTGGGAAACCGATGTTTGTTATTGGTTTTAATCTGGACAGAAATGAAGTCGTGCTTGGTGAGGATCCTGATGTTTATGCTGAAACTTTAGTTGCTGCAGATTTAAACTGGATCTCTATTGAGGAACTGCACGAGCCAATCAAAGTCCAGGCTAAGGTTAGATATAAAGCCCCTCCTGCTCCAGCGACAGTTTACCCTGACCAAATCCAGGCTGGAAAAGTAACTAGGGTTAAGGTAGTATTTGATTCTCCTCAACGTGCCATAACTCCCGGACAAGCAGTTGTCTTTTATGATGATAAGATTGTTGTTGGGGGAGGAAAAATTGTTTCTGATCCCCGGTATGAAGCTTAGATTTTTATTAAGATTGGACTTTTGTCAAGCGCATGAATGAATACGCTTAGCTTTGGGCATAGTAGTCAAAGAACCGATCACTTTTTGTCAAGGATGATGATATGAGACGCACTAGAGAAATCGTTGGTCTACCTGTTTTGAATCTCCAAAGTGGCGGCCAGGTCGGCTGGGTTCAAGATGTAGCCTTTGTGGGAAACGAGGTAGCCGGGGTAGTTCTTGAAGGTGGCGGATTATTTCATTCTGACAAAGGAATTCCGCGTTCCATGATTGTAGCCTTTGGTAAGGATGCTTTGACAGTAAGTGAAGAAATGGTTCAGGAAATCAAAGGAACCCGGTGGTCACAAAAAATCGGTAATCAAGTTTTCACCCAAGGTGGAGACGCTCAGGGCACGATTCAAGATGTCTTCCTTGATGACTCCGTTAGTAGAATTGCAGGTTACGAGGTTTCGGATGGACTGTTCGCTGACCTTGTGCAGGGCCGAGGCGCTATACTGCAGCAAAACGTCATGGTAGATGGGAAGGATGTCTTAATCGTCGAAGACGAGGTATCTCCCTGGGACCATGGGAAAGAAGGGGGTTCTCTATCATGAATTGTCCAGTTTGCGAAGGACGTGCTATCGGCAAGGTCGGGGTAGAACAGTACTATTGTTGGGATTGTTGTGTGGAGTTCACCAGTCAGTCAGACAAGGTGGTTATTTATGATTTGGCTGAAGATGGCTCCTTAGTAGCATGGGATGATCCTGCACTCGACTCAGGTTTAGCTGAAGTAGCTATTGAATAGGAACTTGAGGCTGGAGAAGGAGGGATTACCTTGAAGTCAGGACAGCTTATCGGTGGACTGATAGCAGGTAGTATTATTGGAGCAGCAGTAGGTTTCTCAATGAGTCCAAAGCGCAAGTCTATGTCAATGATGCGTAAAGGATGGAAGGCTATAAACAAGATGATGTAGCGCAGCTAATTAAGTAGTTTTGCTTTTAAATGAATAGAGAAAAGCGCGCATTTGCCGCGCTTTTTTCTTTCCGGTCCGAAAGCAGGTGGTATAATACTCAAGGCAGCCCCTGGACCATAAATAAAGGCTTGGCTCAAGCCTTAATCCTTAGATGGCGAAGGATGTTATGATTTGAAAAAAGAGAAGTGGCGTTGGTTTTTCTTAATAACTATAGTACTCTTGGCTGGCATACTGGTTCTGACCGTCAAAGCTGTTCTAAGCCCCTTTTTACTAGCTTTTGCTTTAGCTTATTTGCTCAGTCCGATTGTAGAGTGGCTGGAGCGCCATCATCTAAGCCGAAATTGGGCTATTACCTTGGTTTTTATTGGTATCTTATCCGGGTTTTCTGCCCTGTTGTTATTTATTATTCCGAGGCTTTATGGTGAACTGAGTAAACTGGCTACAGTTTTACCCGGAACAATGCAATCGATTGAGCAACTTATTCAAGGCTTAAGGGCTAACTATACTAATGGACTCCCGAATCGGGTTGTAATGGTTCTGGATGGGCATCTAAACCAGGGAGAAGTTTTTCTGGCCGAAAGGTTAAATGAGTTCTTAAGTGATCTACCTGAGATGATCGCGTCCATGACCTTGCTTATCTTGTCCCCAATTATGGCAATCTATTTTCTGGCTGATTGGAAAAAGTTTCAGGAGGGGCTTATACGCATAGTACCCCAGCGAAACCGGTTAGACTGGCAGCGTTTATTACAAGACATTAACCATGTTATAAGGCGGTTTGTCAGGGGGCATCTGACGGTTGCGACCTTTGTCGGTGTGTTGGTAGGAGTTGGGGTCAAGCTAATAGGAATGGATTATGCCTTTTTAATAGGTTTTATTTGCGGAGTGTTTGACCTGATTCCGTATTTTGGACCATTGATTGGGGCAATTCCATCCGTAATTTTAGGCCTCATAATTTCCCCCTGGATGGCTTTAAAAGTAGCGATAGTTATAATGATCGTACAACAATTAGAGAGTAACGTTATTTCTCCTAAGCTAATGGGAGACAGCGTAGGGCTGCATCCTTTATGGATAGTATTTGCCCTGTTAGCAGGAGGGGAACTGGCAGGCTTTTGGGGGATGCTGCTGGCTGTACCTTTCACAGCAGTTTTAAGGGTTATTTTAAGGCATATTTATTTCCGGCTTGTTTCACCTGAAGTTTAGAGCACTCTGCATCATTCCAGTTGCTGCTCAGTTGACAATAAACCGGAATTTCAGCTATACTTCGGGTATTGGGAAATGAATTACATAAAAACTGATGAGGAAACAAGTAGCATTAAGTGTTCTTGAAAGAGAGGCTCCGGTTGGTGAAAAGGACCAGAACGATTAGTGTGAAGGCTAGTTCCGAGGGCAAGGGAAAAGCTTGCCGTAGCACGCGTTAAGTGCAAGACAGGCAACTGTCGTTGAGCTCCCGTATGATTCATATGGGTAAGCAGGGTGGTACCACGAAAGATAACTCGTCCCTGAGGTTTGGGGGCGAGTTTATTTTATGTTAAGGATTTATGTCAAGGAGGAATCACTTGTGTACACAGGAAATCAGCTCAGAGAAATGTTTCTTAAGTTTTTCGAATCAAAAGGTCATCGCATCTTGCCAAGCGCATCACTTATTCCTAAAGATGATCCAACCTTACTACTTACCGTTGCAGGGATGGTTCCCTTTAAGCCTTATTTTCAGCGCCGAGTAGAGCCACCCTTCCCCCGGGCTACCACATCTCAAAAATGCGTGAGAACTCCGGACTTAGAAGTAGTAGGGAAAACCGCCAGGCACCATACTTTCTTTGAAATGCTCGGTAACTTCTCCTTTGGTGATTATTTCAAGGAAGGTGCAATAACCTGGGCTTGGGAGTATATAACTGAAATATTAAAGCTTCCAGCAGAAAAGCTTTGGGTTACTATTTACCCGGAAGATGATGAAGCAAAGCGTTTATGGATTGAAAAAGCTGGGGTAAATCCTGAGAGAATTGTTCATGATGAGTCGAATTTCTGGGCAGCCGGGCCAACAGGTCCATGCGGGCCTTGTTCAGAGATTTACGTTGACTTGGGTGAGACTCGCGGTTGCGGAAGTCCAGAGTGCGCACTTGGTTGTGATTGTGACCGATTCCTTGAGATTTGGAACCTGGTATTTATGCAGTACAACCGTGATGAGGCAGGGACACTAACTCCTCTACCCAAGCAGAATATAGATACAGGGATGGGACTTGAGCGAATTGCCTCAGTCATGCAGGGAGTGAAGTCGAATTTTGATACTGACCTCTTCCGTCCGATCATAGATAAAGTAGCAGAGCTTGCCAGAATTTCCTATGGAGAGAATCCCAAGCATGACATTGCTTTAAAGGTTATTGCAGACCATTCACGTGCTGTTTCCTTTATGCTGTCAGATGGAATCCGTCCGGGAAGTGAAGGACGTGGGTATGTTTTGCGCCGGATCTTGCGCCGGGCTATCCGCTATGCTCGATTGATAGGGATTGAGAAACCGTTTCTTGAGCAGGTATTTTTAATTATTCAGCGGGATTATGCGCATCATTACCCTGAACTCAAGGATAATGAGAACTTCATTCTAAATCACTTGCGCTTAGAAGAGAAGAATTTTCAAGCTACACTTGAACAGGGAACCCAAATTCTTCAGGATAAAGTGAAATCCTTACAAGTCGCTGGTCAGACTGTTCTGAGCGGAACAGATGCGTTCAACCTTTATGAAACTTATGGTTTTCCAGTAGAACTTACTGAGGAAATGTTGTCCGAACAAGGGATGACAGTAGATATGGATGGATTCCAGGAAGCTGCTGAAGAGCATCGTCGCCGGGCCAGAGAACAATCGCAGCAAGCTAAAGCAGTTGTGGAAAGTGCCGCTTTAACTGAAAAGGCTAAACTCTTAAAAGACACTGAGTTCTTAGGATATGGAGAGTTACAAGCAACTGTAAAGATAGAAGGATTGTTTGACGAAGGATTAGAAGTGCAGGATGCCGGTGAAGGAGATGAAGTTATTTGCTTCCTCTCCGAGACCCCATTTTATGCTGAGAGTGGTGGACAGGTATCAGATAGTGGAGTGATTAAAACTCAAAAAGCAGAGGCAGAAGTCTTAGAAGTTAAAAAAGGTGTAACAGGTACTGTATACCATAAAGTAAGGGTGAAAGCAGGAGTATTAAGTAGCGGAGAAACAGTGCAAGCAATTGTCGATTCAAACACACGCTTATCCACTGCCCGTCATCATAGTGCCACTCACTTACTGCAACAAGCACTTCGTACAGTTCTGGGAGAACATGTCCAGCAAGCGGGTTCCTTGGTCACACCTGACCGCTTAAGATTTGACTTTACTCATTTCTCTGCCCTGACTTCAGCTGAGATCGAAGCTCTGGAGAACAAGCTTAATGAAGCAATATTGGCCAATCTTCCTGTTTCTGCGACTGAGATGTCCATCAACGAAGCCAAACAGAGTGGTGCCATTGCCCTATTCGGAGAAAAGTACGGTGATCTGGTTAGAGTAGTTCGCATGGGGAATTTAAGCAAGGAACTTTGCGGAGGAACCCATGTACATTCAACTGGAGAGATTGGGTTAGTCAAGATAATATCTGAAGCTGGAATAGGCGCTGGGTTAAGAAGGATTGAAGCGGTTGCCGGCCTTGAGACACTTGCCTATACCAGAAGTCTAGAAAATCAAGCACAAGAACTTGCCCAAACTCTAAAAGCTCAACCAAGTGATGTCATAAAAAGAGTCAGCGGTCTAATGACCCAAGTTAAAGAACTCGAGCGGGAGATTCAACAATTACATTCCAAGCTGGCCAAATCAGAGGTTCAAACTCTCCTTGACCGAGTTCAAGATATTGATGGCGTTCCAGTGTTAGCCGCCAAGGTACAGGCTCCAGACATGGATTCCCTTCGTCAAATGGCTGATATGTTAAAAGATAAACTGAATGAAGGTGTTCTAGTGTTAGGTTCAGTAGCGGAAGGAAAGGTTAATCTCGTAACAGTTGTTAATCCTGTAGGTTTAAGGGGCCTCCACGCTGGGCAGATTATTAAAGAGGTAGCGAAAATTACCGGGGGAGGCGGCGGTGGCCGGCCCGATATGGCGCAAGCAGGTGGAAAAGATCCATCTAAGCTTGGCGAGGCGTTGGATCAAGTCCAGACCATTATCCGAAGATTTTTTGGCAAATAGATTTGTATAATCTTTTAAAAAATAGAGGAAAATCTCTTGCCCTAGAAGAATATCAATTAATTAAGAGGATAGTGGACAGGATTGCGAAAGGGGGAAACGCTCTTGGATAGATTCGAAGAGACCATGATGTTTAAGTCACAGGGAGGAGAGGCTTCAGCACACGAGATTTTACAACAGGTTTATTCTGCCCTGAAGGAAAAGGGGTATGACCCCATAAATCAGCTGGTTGGATATCTAATGTCGGGAGACCCTGTGTATATTACAAGTCATAATCAAGCGAGAGCCCTGATTCGCAAGCTTGAGCGCTATGAGTTGCTGGAAGAGTTAGTTCGCTCGTATCTCCAACAAAAAAAGAGTTAAGAAGGAACGCCCTCACTTGTGTGAGGGCGTTCTTATGAGTTGTTTTTGTGAGAGCCTTTGGGGCTTGCATAATCAAACTATTTTTAGGGCAGGTTTTAGCTGTGAGGCAGGTTAAATTGGGTTTTAACGGCCCGGAAGTGTCGGAAGTTTGTTTTGGTAGTTTGGCAATTTCTCCGCTCCAAGGAAGAGTAAACTTTGAAGAGGGAGCAGAGATCCTTAGATACGCTATTGAGCAAGGTATAACCTGGGTAGATACTGCAGAGATTTATGATAACTATGAACAGTTGGCAAGTGTCTTAAAATCCTATCCTGATGTTCGGGTTGTGACGAAGTCATATGCTGTGACAAGTGAAGAGATGGCTTTAAGTATTGAAAAGGCGAGAAAGGGATTTAACAGGGATGTCATAGATTTCTTTCTTCTTCACGAACAGGAAAGTGCTCTAACTCTAAAAGGGCATAAAGGCGCCTGGGAAGAGTTGCTCTCAGCTAAGGAGAGGGGGATTGTCCGTTGGATTGGCATCTCTACCCACGCTGCAGCCGGGGTACGAGCAGGGGCTTTACAGCAGGGCCTGGATCTGATACATCCCATAGTGAATATGCAGGGTTTAGGAATAATTGATGGGACTATCGAGGATATGTTAAAGTCGATTTCCTTTGCCTCAGAGCTAGGGATTGGTATTTATGCCATGAAGGTCTTTGGTGGTGGGCATCTGTCAAGTAAAGCCGAGGTAGCCATTGATTTTATAAAGGGTATTAAAGATATACACGCAATGGCTCTAGGGATGTCAACTAGGGAAGAGGTAGATTTCAACCTGGCAATCCTGTCTGGTAAGGAAGTTTCAGATGAGCTTAAAAACTTGATTAAGGCCAGGGAAAAGAAGCTCTATATAGCCGATTGGTGTGAGGGCTGTGGGAGATGTTTAGATTACTGTCCCCAAAGGGCATTATATCTAGAAGAAACCGTGAAAGTAGATCATAATAGTTGCGTTCTTTGTGGATATTGTGGTAGGGCGTGCCCTCATTTTTGTTTAAAAATAGTCTAGGAGGAAAGATAGTTGCGTATCATGGGTTTAGATTATGGAGAACGCACGATTGGAGTAGCGGTCAGTGACGAACTCCTGTGGACTGCTCAGGGAATTAAGACTATCAGGCGTTCAAAACAAGAGTTTGAGGAATTAGCGGCAATTATTAAAAGTTATGAAGTCGGAGAGATTGTTTTAGGTTTTCCCAAGAACATGAATGGCACCTT
>JAJZSC010000450.1 GCA_021849995.1 Bacillota bacterium
ATTCATGATGTAGGTGGACTTTTATATTATGATGGTGCAAATGCCAACGCTATTATGGGAATCGTACGTCCTGGGGACATGGGGTTCGATGTTGTACACCTAAACTTGCATAAGACTTTTTCCACCCCTCATGGTGGTGGTGGACCGGGGGCAGGGCCTGTCGGGGTAAAAGATTTTCTAGCCCCGTTCCTTCCAAAACCACTAATAGTTAAGCAGGTGGATGAATCCTATGGACTTGACTATGAACGTCCTGATTCAATCGGTAGAGTAAGGTCATTTTTCGGGAATTTTTCGGTGCTTGTCAGAGCTTATTCATATATCCGGGCTTTGGGAGCTAACGGACTACTAGAAGCTTCCGAGAACGCAGTTCTAAACGCTAACTTCTTAATGAGCGTTTTAAAGGAGCATTACCATCTGCCCTACAACCGGATCTGTCAACATGAGTTTATTATTACTCCAAAAAATCTCAAACAATATGGGGTACACACCCTAGATATTGCCAAGCGGCTCCTGGATTATGGATACCATCCTCCGACTGTCTATTTTCCGCTAATCGTGGAAGAGGCAATTATGATTGAGCCGACAGAGACCGAAAGTCTCGAGACTCTTCAAAAGTTTGCCGAAGTCCTTATTAAAATAGCTGAGGAAGTAAAATCTGACCATGAACTTGTTAAGAATGCTCCACATACAACGTTGGTCTCCAGGTTAGACGAAGCTGGTGCTGCTCGAAAGCCTGACCTTAGGTGGAAGAAAGAGTAGTTTCAGTTAGCACAAGGATATTGGACAGAAGTATGTAACACACTGGTAAACTGTTAAAGGGCCGCCTGATGGCGGCCCTTTCCGAGTATATCAGTAAATCTCTTTTAATCTTCGGGGGTAGGAGGAGTTGTACTCCTGGAAGTGGAAGAATATAATTAGCTGGAGGAAAAGGAGGTGGCGAATATGTTAATTGAGGTACTACCAAGTGCCAACCTGTCTGTTCTACCCTACTTGCAGAATAAGATAGTTATTGTCATCGATGTATTAAGGGCAACCAGTACTATGGTTACGGCTTTAGCAAATGGCTGTCAAGCGATTATACCAGTGCTTACACCAGAAGAAGCGATCGAGAAACGATTGATGATTCCTGGAGCCTTACTAGGGGGAGAGCGAAAGGCTATAAAAATTGAAGGTTTTGATCTTGGCAATTCTCCATTTGATTATGTACCTGAAAAGGTCGGCGGGAAGCGTATCATTATGACTACTACTAATGGAACCCGGGCTATCAGAGCCGCCGCCGAAGCGCCACACGTGTGGATGGCATCTTTTCTTAATCTGCAAAGTATAATCCTTTCTCTATATCGTCACTTAGAAAGCAACAGGAACTTAGAGGGGATTTTAATTATTTGCGCAGGTACGGAAGACCGATTTGATTTACCGGACACTTTGTGTGCAGGTATGCTCATCGATCAACTTCGTTTGGATCTTGAGGTAAATGACTTGGCTAAAGCTGCAATGATGCTTTATAGCCTTGCCAAGGATGATTTGGTTAATGTGATTAGAAGTTCTGATCATGCCAGACGCTTAATGGAATTAGAATTTGATCGGGATATAATATACTGTTGTACTCAAAATATATTACCTATTGTGCCTGTCCTGAAAGAAGGGGAGATTGTCTGGCTTACCTAATTTAAACCCAATAATGATTTTTTATTTTGTGATAATTTAAAAACTTAGGGCTTGGGCAGAATAAGGAGTATAATAGTTTTGAGAACATAAAGTTAAACTTTAAAATTTTTCGGGACATAATCATTAAGGTGCTTTAGGCTGAGGAGGTATAACTAACATGTCAAGTTTTCAAGTTCCGGTCGGAATCTCTAACCGTCATATTCATTTATCTGAAGAACATATTGAGGCTTTGTTTGGGCCAGGTCATCAGCTTACCAAAACAAAGGATCTTAGCCAACCAGGTCAGTTTGCCTGTGAGGAGACTGTAACATTGATTGGACCAAAAGGTAAAATGGACGGGGTTAGAGTACTGGGCCCTGCTCGTAAAGCTTCTCAAGTAGAGCTGGCTGCTACTGATACATTTAAGCTTGGTGTAAAACCACCTGTTAAAGATTCCGGAGATCATGAAGGAACGCCAGGGCTTGAAGTAGTTGGCCCCAAAGGGTCAGTTCAAATGGAAGCAGGAGTAATCATTGCTGCCAGGCATATCCATATTCACCCAGACGATGCTCAGAAATACAACCTTAAAGACGGAGATCATGTTCAAGTTAGAGTAGGCGGCCCACGTGGAGGAATATTTGACCGAGTGCTTATTCGGGTTAGCCCAAACTATGACCTTGATTTACATGTAGATACCGACGAAGGAAATGCTTTTAGCCTTAAGAATGGGGAACTGTTGGAAGTGGTTTTAGATTAGTCTAGAGAGAAAAAATATTTGTTTGCAATTAAACCGGGAGTTTCCCGGTCTATTTTTTTGGCAAATCAGAAAGTATATCTCTCCGGGTGCATCTAGGCAGCCGCCTGAGCCTAAGGCTTTGCGCCAGCCAAGATTTCTTAATACCATCAGAGAATCAAAATCTTAAGATTTCTGTGTCAGCAATCTGAATTCACCGTAAGTGGAGTGCTTAAACGTTCAGTCAACTGCGTTCTGGCCCCTCAGTCGTTTACTGCTAATCCATGCCGTATGCTGTAGAAGCGAAGACCTGTGAAGTCAAGATTTATTTAAGAAGTGTAATTTTAATGAAGTTGGGAAAAATGTAAGTACTAAAGGAATGTTTGTTTTTCTAAATAGCAAGCTGCGATTAAAAACTAAGTTTAATTCTTTGTGTATCTTACGGAGGAGGAAATAATAATGCCCAATTCCTATCAACGCTATGAGGAGCTCATAGAGACTCTAAAGACGCAAAAAAAGGAATCCATCGAGTCTGCGGCAGAACTTATTACTGGAGATATGCGGGATTCCCTTGGCGAAGATTCCTTAGTTGACAATCATCCGGCAGACATTGGTACAGAGCTTTATCAACGCTCGCGGGATATAGCTGCACACGACAGACTTATGCACAGAGTAGAAGCAATTGATGCGGCCCTTAAGCGTTACGAAAAAGGGGAATATGGCATCTGCGAACATTGCGGCAAGAAAATTCCGTATGAACGGTTGGAACTTATTCCTTATACAACAGTTTGTACAAACTGCAGCCGCGAAGAAGAGAAAGAGGAA
>JAJZSC010000451.1 GCA_021849995.1 Bacillota bacterium
CTCCTTAAAGCCCCCGATATCGGTATAACTGGCACTTAGCAATTCTGTTCTCCAGCCTTGACGTTCTGCATAGCGCGTATACATTTTGAATAAATCACCAGCGAATAGGGCAGCTTCCTCACCGCCTGCACCTGCCCGGATCTCCATAATTACATTCTTTTCGTCGTTAGGATCCTTGGGCAGAAGCAGAATCCTTAATCTCTCATGCAGTTCATCACGGCTGGTGACCAATTCTTTTCTCTCTTCTTCAGCCATTTCTTTCATGTCAGGGTCAAGCTTTTCCTTAAGCAAAGCCTCGGTATCTTCAAGCTGATTTAGTACTTCCCGAAACTCACGATATACTTCAACAATCTCAGTCATCCCTGCCTGAGCTTTAGCATACTTTTGCCAGTCAGTTTGATTGCCGATGACATCCGGATCACTGAGAAGCTGGGTAAGCTCATCATATTTACGTTCTATTTCTTCAAGCTTATTTAGCATCTTTGCCTCCTCTAATTTCCCTTAAGTCAATTCCTGTCCAGTCTCTAAAACTCCGTTTAGAGCGGCTATTGCTACTTCTATTTGAGAATCATCCGGTTCTCTGGTTGTAAGCTTTTGGAGTAAAAGCCCAGGTACAATAAGCCACTTAAAGGCAAGGGAATCCATATGCCTGGCAGAAAGTTTAAGAATTTCATAAGCCACTCCGGCAACCAACGGCATAAGGAGTATTCTCGAAACTATCCTCCACCACAACGGATTTAATCCTAAAAATGCGAATACAAAAATACTTACTACTACTACTATAAGCAAAAAGCTCGTTCCACAACGTGGGTGCAGAGTGGAAAATTTGCGGGCGTTCTCAACAGTTAATTCTTGGCCAGCTTCATGAGTAAAAATAGCTTTGTGCTCTGCTCCATGGTACTGAAAAACTCTCTGGATATCCTTCATTCTCGAGATCAGTAAGACATATGCAAAGAACACTATGAGCCTAAAAGCTCCTTCAAGCAGGTTTTGCCATACAACACCTTCAACAGCACCACGCAACAGGTGAGCCGAACCAGTTGGAAGTCCTACAAACAATATCATTCCAAAACCGAGAGCAAGAACTACAGTTAACGCCATTTCCCAAAAACTAAGCTCTTCACCCTCTTCCTCTCCGATGGCCCGGTTAGCAGAATACATCAGTGCCTTGGTACCAATTACTAAGGAATCTACTAAAGCGACAAACCCCCGAAGAATAGGCAATTTGAAGATGGGGCGAGCTGACCAGGGATTAATCTTGTGATGTGTTACCTCAATTTGTCCATCCGGTAACCGTACTGCGATCGCAGTCTGACGGGGACCACGCATCATTACTCCTTCAATAAGCGCTTGGCCTCCGTACTGTACAGGTCTGCTCATCCCGGACCTCCCTTTATTTAATTTGGCTCAGTTATAATTTGTCTTGCTTTTTGTTCTCTACTTTTCTATCTACAGTAACCCATAATTAGTAAAACTAAGCCTAATTACTATTATATGTTACGCAAAAAGCAGAGCTTGCGCTCTGCTTTCTTTTTCAGCAACGACCGCAGGCCGTTGTTATTACATCCCGTATTTCTTTTTAAAGCGGTCAACCCGTCCACCTGCATCGACAAACCGTTGAACCCCGGTATAGAAGGGATGGCACTTAGAACAAATTTCCACCTTAATATCTTTTCTAGTGCTGGCGGTTTGAATTACTTCACCACAGGCACATGAAATGGTGGTTTTATCATACTTAGGATGAATCTTTTCTTTCACTGTGTCACCTTCTTTCCGTTTGCCATGTCAACTCTCACAATTTTAACACAAGTGTAAGTTATTGGTCAAGGCAAATAGATTAGTTTTTGAGATAGGTTAGTTTTACCTAGTTTTCTGCTACACGGATCTTCGGCAAATAATTGGCAGGATTAACAGCTTTTCCGTTTACTCTTACTTCAAAATGTAAATGTGGGCCGGTAGTCTTACCGGTATTTCCAGAAATCGCTATGCCTTCACCGCTCTCAATTATATCTCCCACTTTTACAAGTAAACGGCTGTTATGAGCATATAAGGTCTGATAACCTCCGCCATGATCAATTAAAACAGTCAACCCGTATACACCGATCCAGCCAGTTTTAACAACTCTACCGCCAAGTGCTGCCCGCACTGTGTTTCCAGGCAATGCTGCTATATCAAGCCCGTGATGGAAATCTCCATTTCGCCATCCATAACCAGAACTTACCCACCCCTCAAGCGGCCATCCCCAGGAGTAATTCGCTGATCTTGAGATATCTTTTCCTAAATCTTTAGGAAGATCTTGAGTTATATTTTCTCGAATAGTTATAGTTGAACCTGTACGTAATGGCTGTGACTGAGGATTATCCTTCAGTATCTGTTCCACACTAGTATGGTAACGGGATGCCAAAATCTTCAAGTGCTCCTCAGATTCTAATGTGACGACCGAATAACATACTGTTGATTGAAACCCAATTTTCGAGTACACTGGCGAAACCCCAAATAGAAATATACTCATGAGAAAAGCGGCGCTCCCAAACCAGAAACGGGCGCGCCGCCTTCGCCCATGACTGCTACTATCCACTACAGAAACCACCTCATTGTCGGAGCTAATAAAAGGCATTCCTTAATATAGTTCCCCGTCAATCAAGGATTCATACGTACAATTTACTGCCGGGATTTACAGGTTCGAACCTAGTAAGCCCCTTTGATCGCATATTTGGGTTTCTTGTCAAAACGATGCCGAGCTTCTATAAACCTTACTGTTCCAGTTTTGCCCCTCATAACAACAGTATGTGTTAAAGCACCTTGAGCAGTGAAGGTCACTCCCCTTAGCAGATGTCCTTCCGTAATCCCAGTTGCAGCAAAGAATACTTCATCAGTCTTTACTAAATCATCCATAGTGAGAAGCTTGTTAACATCATCTATACCCAATGCTTTGGCTCTGGCAATGTCTGCTTCATTCTCAGGCCATAGGCGCCCTTGCATTTCTCCACCCAGGCAACGAAGAGCAGCAGCAGCAAGAACTCCTTCAGGGGCTCCTCCTATACCCATCATAATATCTACCCCAGTACCCTCAAATGCACAAGCTACAGCAGGAGAAACATCTCCGTCTGTAATCAGGCGGATCCGGGCGCCACAAGCACGCACTTCTTGAATTAACTTGTGATGTCTCGGTCTATCTAATATTACAAATAACATACCATC
>JAJZSC010000012.1 GCA_021849995.1 Bacillota bacterium
CAAGCTCCGGGCTTGACATAAAGAAATCTTGGCTGGCGCCAAGTCTTAAGACGCAGGCGGCTGGTCAAATGCTATGCCGTCCTGGCGCATTTGACACTCGACACATCGTGTGTCAGCGCCATATATGCACTTATGCCACTATAAATTAAACTTCTAAAATTTTGGTATAAAAAAAGAGGTGTTACCACATGTTGCTTAAACAATTCGATTTAAAAGAATCAATCCAGCTTTTGCGTATGGATGATGAGCAATTACGTCTATTGAAAGAATTCCGGCCAGTTCTGGAAAAGAATGCAGATGAGATTGTTCGTTGTTTCTATGCTCATGTCAGCAGTATAAAAGGATTAAGGGATATTATTGATAGGTTTTCTCACATAGATAAGTTGAGTGTGACTATGAAGAAATACCTGTTAAGCATCTTTCCGGATAAGATCGATGAGGAATTCATGGCATGGCGTATAACTATTGGAAATGTACATAACAGGATAAACCTGCCGCCTTTTTATTATCTAGGTGCTTACCAGGCCTTATATGATGAAGTGCTCCCACTGATTTTCCAGCACTATCGCAAGAAGCCTGAGCAGGCTTTGCGTTTAAGCCAGGCTTTTTTGAGGATATCCAGCTTTGACCAGCAGGTGGTTATGGCAAGCTATATTCAATCATATATGCAAGAAATCGATAAAAAGGCCGAGCTTGAACAAGCACTCATGGAAATTGACTCTTTACAACGCAGGGTAAGTGAAGCTTCTCAGGCTCTGGCAGCTACTTCGGAAGAGACTGCTGCCTCGGCTTCACAGATGCATGAGGCAACAGAACTAATTTCTCGTAATGCTACAGATGCATCACATTTTTCCCAACAAGTTGACAATTTGGCCAAGGTGGGAGCCCAAAAGATTCAACAAATCTCTGAGAGGATTTTGAATCTGGCGCAAATGACCGGGCAAATGCAGGAAAGAATGGCTGAGCTTGACCAAAGTTCAGCCAGAATAGCAAATATAACCAATGTAATTAAGGAAATTGCTTCTCAGACTAATCTCCTCGCTTTAAATGCTGCTATAGAAGCAGCTCGGGCAGGGGATAGCGGGAGAGGTTTTGGGGTTGTCGCGGAAGAGGTAAAGAAGCTGGCTGCACATTCAGAACAATCCGTCAAAGAGATTAGTGCTATGATTGCTTTAACCAAGCAAAATACAGTTGCCGTAAATAAAGCCATTTCTCAGACAACGGAGGCCATGCAGCAGGCAGCAGCAGAGGCCCAGGAAGTAGTAGGCA
Organism: Bacillota bacterium; assembly: GCA_021849995.1. Classification (GTDB taxonomy): domain Bacteria; phylum Bacillota; class Desulfitobacteriia; order Desulfitobacteriales; family Desulfitobacteriaceae; genus JAJZSC01. Next base: position 1,270 of record JAJZSC010000012.1, read on the forward strand.
GTTTTAGCGAGATTATGGGTGCCATAAATTCAAGTATAAAGCAGGTTCAGGAGATTGCCTCACAAATGGACTCCCTGGCCCTTACTGCCGGTCAAATAGGTGCAGCTTCTGAAGATGTTGCCGAATCGGCTACAGCTTTAGCCCAAATGGGAATAAGGGAATAATTATTGGGTTGATAGAGGTGACGATGTGTTAAGTACGGCTTTTTATATTAGGAGAATGTGGAGTTTTTCGCGTGCGTTAGACTTGGCTTTGATAGATGAAGAGATAGAGCGCGGTTTTAAAGTTTCGTTAGGACAGAGGCATGGTGAACGGGTAGCGTATATTGCTCTTAGTATAGGAAAAGAACTAGGTTTTTCACGGGAAGACCTGATTAACTTAATAATTGCTGGGCTTTTACACGATATTGGAGCAATAGGTGGCTTCAGACAATTCCATGGTGATCAAAGGTTGGCGGAAGAGCACTCCAGGATTGGTGCTTCGATCGTGAGGAGGCTTAAGCAAGGTGAGAGCCTTGCTCTGGCAATCAAATACCACCACGAAACACCGGACCCGAATCATGGTGCGCTTGGAATCTTTGATGTCCCTATGTCTGCTAAGATTTTGTCTTTGGCAGATAAGCTCGATGTGAATATTGCCAGAACTCTGGCAACCCGCGCTGAACGGGAGAAAATAATTTCCTGGGTTAAAGAACATACGGGGTCACTGGTTTTTCAAGAAGTATCTGAGGCTTTCATCAGAGTTTCTGCAAGAGAAGCCTTCTGGATGGATCTGAATCAACCTGAGCTGTTGCATATTTCTTTAGAAAGACTTTTTGGGTCGAGCTTTAGAATTGTCCAACCTGTAGAAGGTGACAAAGATTCAACTTATGAATTAGCCTTAATTTTTGCTGACCTAATTGACCAGAAAAGCAGCTTTACAGCAACTCATTCGCGTTCTGTAGCTCAAGTTGCGGGTAGTCTGGCTGAGGCTTTAGACTGGGACTCGGATCAGATTCAAGAAATAAAGGTGGCAGGACTTCTTCATGATCTCGGCAAGTTAGCTGTACCTAAGAAAATACTTGACAAACCTGGCTCACTAGATCAAGACGAATTAGCTCAGATACGTACTCATACATATTACACGTATAGGCTTTTAACTGATGCGGGTTTTCCGGGACATATAGTACGGTGGGCTGCTTATCATCATGAAAGATTAGATGGTAAAGGTTATCCGTTTGGAGTGGTCGGGGAGGAACTTTGCACCGGTTCGAGACTAATGACAATAGCTGATATCTATGCGGCTTTAACGGAAGACCGCCCATACCGGAAGGAGATGACACCTGCAGAGGCTTTAGGGATCATCGCCAAAGGAATCGGAACCAGTGTGGACCAGAAACTGTTTGAAGTGGCCAAACGAGTACTTGCTTAAGTGTATCCCGGCAGGAAACGGCCGGGTTTTTTCTATTGCGACAAAATGATATGAAAACCGGTCTAAGGATTGCAATGCAGCTTGCCGACTCAGAAGAGAGGTATTCATTTTCTGACGGTATCGAAGCATAGTTTGAAAAATTCCTAAAAGGGAAGTACTATGTAGGAAGGTATTTAGACATTCTTTGGAGTATTATACAAAAAACTATTAGTAGCTACACTTAGGGCAGAAAGGAAAAGAAAGTGTTTTATCCATTTGAACTGGAAAAGTATTTGGGTGACTTGCTCCCCGAGCGGGATCCGTTGCTGCAAGAAATGGAAGAGCAGGCTTTACTTGAAACTATACCGGTAGTCACTCCAGCTGTAGGGAATTTCTTGGCTCAGCTGGTTCAAGTACATAACTCAAAAAACATCTTGGAGATCGGAACAGCTATCGGTTATTCTACCCTTTGGCTTGCCCGGGCAGTGAAAATTAATAATGGCCATATTACTACTATTGATATGAATATAAACCGCAGAAACCAAGCTTTGGAGTATTTTGAGCGTGCTAATCTGAGTGAATATATTACATCCCTGTTCGGGGATGCTAGAAAAATCCTGCCTGACTTGGAAAGTAAATTTGATTTTGCCTTTATTGATGCTGCTAAAGGTGAGTATTTGGAATATTTGGAGCTAGTCACACCCTTGTTAGAATCAGGTGGATTACTAGTAATTGATAATGTACTTTTTCGAGGTTGGGTAGTCCCGGGCTCAAACTTTGATGCAAAATATAACCGGATGGTTAATACGTTAAGGGAGTTTTTAACAAGGCTTTCCCAGGATCCTAAGTACTTCACCAGTGTGTTGCCACTCGGGGATGGATTGGCGGTTAGTATTAAGATCAGCTAGATAGTTAATAAATAAACAATGGAGGTGGAATATTTGGCACCGATGTTTGTGCATGAACATCTGATGCAGGCTGTTTATTTTGCTCCAAGAGGGAAAAAACGCCTTGTGTTTCTTGGTATGAATTTGCAGGAACGGTATTTGAGTCCTGAAGATAAGCTGATTGGCTTTTTAGGGGATGCCGGAGCGGGGAAATCACTTTTGATCAGAGGGATGTTTCCTGGCCTTGAATTAACTAATGATGACGATGGTATCAATCTAAGGCCCCTTCCTTTGCTGGATGATGCAGATAGGGGGCACTTCCGCTCCCGAACCTACCATTTGGATGTTCGGTTTGAATCAGCATTTACCCAGCCTTGGATAATTGCTGATGCCATTAAAAAGGCGATTAACAAAGGTCGAAGAGTCGTGGTAGAGCATTTTGACCTAGTATATCCTTTCCTAGGTATGAATGCGGAAGTATTAATCGGGGTGGGGGAAGAAGTAATAGTTACCCGGCCGACGGTCTTTGGGCCTGAGCCGCAGAGTATTGCAGAGATAGTATTTGATTCGATTAAATATAGACGAATGGCTCACAGTGCTGAAGATCTAACTGCCATGATCCTTGAAGAGATGGGATTAACGAAACCTCAAGTTCATAGTGATATAAAGCATGGCTTTGTGCTGGAGTTTCCAGACAAGCCGGACATAGATCTTGACTTAGTAGAGTACAGAGTAAGACAGTTGATTCAAGCTGATCTGCCTATCTGCTTTTCTGATGAAGAACACATTAGGGTAGGAGAGATCCAATATCCATGTACCGGTCCACGCATACATATAAAAAGAACTAGTGAAATTACAGGTTTTCATCTACTTAAGGAATTTCGTTTTGATCCAGTACAAAAACTATATACTATAGCCGGTGTTGTTGGCGAAGATGTCGCTTTGACTAGGTCGGTGGATTTAGTTGCGGCGAGAACGCCTGTTTAGACTTAAAAACATTCGAAAAGGGGTTTTCTAATGACAAGATTTGACGGTAGAGCAGCAGATCAACTTCGCCCAGTAAAGATAACCAGGAAGTATACGAGTATACCTGAAGGCTCTGTATTGATAGAAGTAGGTAATACAAGAGTGATTTGTACTGCCACTATAGAGGAGAAAGTTCCTCCTTTTCAAAAGGGAACCGGGTTAGGTTGGGTCACTGCTGAATACTCTATGCAGCATAGGGCCACGCAGCAACGCACTCAACGTGAGTCTACCAAAGGCAAGGTTGGTGGCCGAACTATGGAGATTCAACGCCTGATAGGCAGAGCATTGCGCTCGATTGTTGACCTCAAGAAATTAGGAGAGAGGACAATCTGGTTGGATTGCGACGTAATACAGGCAGATGGGGGAACCAGAACAGCATCTATAACCGGTGCTTACATAGCCTTAGTTGACGCTGTAAAATACCTGAAGGATAAGGGTCTGCTTAAGGATAATCCTATTCACGATACTCTGGCAGCGATTTCCGTAGGGAAAGTAGCAGGCCGGCCTGTCCTGGATCTAGCTTATGAGGAAGACTCTAAAGCTGAAGTCGATATGAATGTAGTAATGACTGGAGCAGGTAAATTTGTAGAGATTCAAGGTACGGCCGAAGAGATACCTTTTGACCGGACTGAACTGGATAGTTTTTTACAGCTTGCTGAAAAAGGAATCCGTCAGCTAATGGAAGCGCAACAAGCCTCTCTAAGCGTAAAGTAATTAGCTTGAAGTATGTTTTAAAGTAAATATGTTTTACAGCAAGTAACTTTACGTAATTTCAGATAACTTCAGATAATCAATGACTTAAGAAAAATTAAATAAATCAAAAACTGAAACAGTTGAGAGGAATAGTTTTATATGGTTTTAAAAGTACTGCTTGCAACCCAAAATCAAGGAAAGGTTAAGGAATTAAGGGATCTTTTAAAAGGTGAAGATATCGATGTAATTTCTCTGCTTGAAATTGAAAATTGGGAAGAAGTAGAGGAAACGGGTTCAACTTTTGCGGAAAATGCCAAGATTAAGGCCAGAGCGGCCGCGAATCTCACGGGATATATCTCATTAGCAGACGATTCCGGTCTTGAAGTGGATGTCTTAGGTGGTGATCCTGGTGTATATTCCGCACGTTTTGCCGGAGAACCTAAAGATGATGAAAAAAATATTGACAAACTTTTATCATTATTAGAAAATATATCGGATGCTGAAAGAAAGGCAAGATTTCGTTGTGCTCTGGCAATAATTACTCCCGAAGGAGAAGAATTTTTGACTGAAGGTACAGTTGAAGGGAAAATTCTGAGGCAGAGACGTGGTTCTGGCGGCTTTGGTTATGATCCAATATTTAGCATTGCTGAATTAGGACGTACTATGGCAGAGTTAACTTTGGATCAAAAAAATAAATTAAGTCATCGTGCAGAAGCTTTTAGAAAAGCTATCCCAATCTTGCAAGAATTGGCACGAAAGAGCCTTTAAAAAACTTAAATTTATTTTAAACTATTGCTTGACTATTAACTTCTATTGATATAAAATAGTCATTGTCACGTGAGCGGGGCATAGCGCAGTTTGGCTAGCGCGCCTGCCTTGGGAGCAGGAGGCCGGGGGTTCAAATCCCTCTGCCCCGACCATTTTTCAATCAATACTCGGGCGCTTTTGGGTAATATAGCCCGGACAGCAGGAATGCGCCTGTAGCTCAGTTGGATAGAGCATCTGCCTTCTAAGCAGGTTGTCGGGAGTTCGAATCTCTCCAGGCGCACCATAGTAAATTAAACGTGGTGGTTGTGGCGAAGTGGTTAACGCACCGGATTGTGGCTCCGGCACTCGGGGGTTCAAGTCCCCTCATCCACCCCATATAGTTAAAAAGCAACACTGGAGTATCTCCAGTGTTATTTTATTTCATTGCTTTGCTCATGAAACTTTCCCCTTCGATTCACTTCCAGAAGGAGTTTCGTTAATTGACAGGTTATGTAGGAAAAATACAACAAAACTCCCTAAGGTCTTGACTTAATTTTCTAAATTGGTCATACTAATTTGTAGAAGTGCGAAACGAGGTTTCAAATTTTGAAACAATGGATGGAGGACAAGTAGTGACTGAAAAATATGTTCAAACATTAGAACGCTCTTTAGATATATTGGAAGTATTGGCACAAGCAGAAGAACCTCTTGGTGTCACCGAAATAGGAAACCGTATTAGCTTGCACAAAAGTACAGTACACCGGATCCTTCAAACTCTTTGCTATCGAGGGTATGTGGAAAAGGAAAAGAATAATGAGCGCTATCATTTAGGACTTAAGATTGTTGAATTAGGAATCCGTTTCTTTAATGACCTCGAAATTAGGAAGGTAGCAGCTCCATTCTTAGCTGATCTGGCTAAATCCTTTGATGAGGTCGTTCACCTAGTACTACCGGATGATGGTGAAGTTGTTTATATAGATAAACGGGAGAGTTCTCATGTAGTAAGTATGCGTTCTAAGGTGGGCCGCAGGGCGCCGATGCACTGTACAGCAGTTGGTAAAGCCATACTTTCTACTATGCCTGAGGAAGAAGTCAGGCAGATCCTAAAAGAGAAAGGCATGCCAAAGTATACAGCTTATACAGTTACTAATCCTGACGAACTACTTGAGAAATTAAAGGTTATTAAGCAGACGAGAATAGCTGAAGAACAAGAAGAAAACGAAATTGGTATAGTTTGTGCGGGTACTCCGATTTTTGACTATTCCGGCCGGGCCATCGGAGCTATCAGTGTTTCCGGACCCGCAAGCAGAATCAGGGAAAAAGGCCTTGAGAGAATCGGGCAAGAACTGAAGCAAGCAGGTGAACAAATATCTGCAAGCCTTGGCTTTAACTACTTCGGTAGTGCTGTCTAATCTTGAATTTATGCTATGATCGACTATAAAAAACCAGATTTTATTCAACTGCTAACTAGATTTAGTCTTGCGGAAAATTTTCCGAGCTAAATCTGGTGGCTTTGAATGAGAATCCAAAAAAATGCTATTGTATAAATATTTCCTCTTGACGTTTTTAGTTGTTCAGTTATAATATAAATACAGAGTAACTATAAAATGAAACGTAGTTTCAATATGTAAAACGAAGTAGTGTTAAAAGAGTTCAAGAATTTCCTTAAATTAATTTCGATGCAACCAAACCTAAAATTTTTTTCACTCTAATTTGAAACAACGTTTCATAATGCAAAACAGAGATTTTGGTGGGCAGTAGAGGTTAAAATACAGACAGCATTAAGAGGAGAGTGACAGGAGATGAATGCAATGAGATTAAACATCCCAACCTACAACCCGGTTAAAGAGTGTACAGGGTGTATTACACGTGATGAAAGTGTTGTATCTGGGTACATTTTATCGTTCCAGTTAGCAGACCAGTTTCTATCACTTTATGGCGGCTCCTGGAAGCTTAGCAAAAATGAAATTAAGCTCACTCTTGAAGGAGTTACGCTGCCGCTAGCTTTTGATTTAAGTAATGCCACACTGAGTATTGGTACTCTTACCACTCAGATTCTTTCACGGTACTCGGCCGAAAAGGGACTTACAAAGATGATTGGAGAATTGATCTCGGATTTAAACCTTCCAACTCCTAGTTTCAAAAGAGATGTTGATCCCTTGTTTACTGTTTTTGTAAAAATGATTGAGATTTTTCATGCCCGTTGCGGTTTGAATATTCTCCCTGTTGAAGGGGAAAGCGGGCTTAAGGGTTGGGAATTGTGCCTGTGTAAAGAGGGTCCACGCGGGTGGATCAGTCAAGATGGGATAGCGGAAAACCGCTTTGGAGAAAGGGCAGATATTACATCTTGGTACAGTTTAAGACCTGAGAAAACTGCAACTTATCTATTTGGGTTCAACAGATTCTGTAAAAACTTTGCAAGTCCGTTCAAAACTCTAGAAAGCCTGAAAGATAATTAGACAAAAATAGAACTTAGTAAACGTTAAGGTAAAAAACTAAGTGCTAATAACTTAAATTAATTACCTTTGACATTTTTTGTAAATAAAAGATGAAACGGAGTTTCAATAGATAAAACCGGGTAGATGGTAGTGCGGAAGGCCAATCTTTAAATGGGTGGAATAAGGTTGGCTGATATTTTTAAATAAATTATGAAACGCTGTTCCGAAGAGTGAAACTCAGAGGATGAAAATCGGGTTTCTAAAGGGAGGAAAGTAGAATGGCTTTATGGGGAACAGAGAAAGAAGATGTACAAGACAATTTAACAGAATCTAATAAGGAAAGGGTTTCCGGGGCTGAACTTTTGGTAAGGTTCCTGGAACAAAAAGGGGTTACTCAAGTTTATGGGATTCCTGGTGCAGGTATATTGCCTGTCTACGATGTGATCCTGGATAGTGATAAGATAACATCCTTTAATGTCCGCCACGAGCAAATGGCAATCTTCATGGCTGATGGGTATTCAAGAGTTACGGGTAAGGTTGGAGTGTGTGCTGCGACTTCCGGTCCGGGGGCAACTAACTTCTTAACTGGACTATATAGTGCATACGTTGATTCCGTACCTTTAATCGCTCTTACCGGTCAGGTGCCCACTATGTATTTAGGAAAAGATGCTTTCCAAGAGGCCCCTATGGTAGAGATGGCCCGTCCTGTGACTAAAGGAGCCTACCTGCTAACAAAGGTCGAGGATCTGCCTGAAGTCCTTAAAGAAGCCTGGCAGCTGGCTACTACTGGCCGCAAAGGGCCTGTGCTTTTGGACCTGCCATTAGATGTTCAAAAGTCCTCGGTTGATGTGGATTTAAATGAGTTTCTTGCTTGTGAGGAAGAGGAAATCCTGCCCAAAGCAAGTGATGAAGAGCTTAACACAGCATGGCAGTTGATCTGCACTGCCGAACAGCCTGTACTATTAGTTGGTGGTGGGTTAGTCTTGGCAGATGCTTCTGAGGAGCTTAGAAGCGTGGCAGAATTGTTGCAAATACCGGTTGTCTCCTCCCTGATGGGCAAAGATTCCTTCCCAAATGATCATCCACTATATGCCGGAATGATGGGCACGATGTGCCAAACACCGCTTGGCAACAAGACTATTCTGGAATCAGATCTGGTGATAAACCTGGGTGGCCGCTTTGACGGCCGAAGCACTGGAACCGTGGGTGTTTTTAAAGAGGGAAGAAAAATCATCCATGTAAACATCGATTCAAAAGAGCTTGGGCGCCACGTTGAGACAGACGTTTCAATTAAAGCAGATGTGAAGGATTTTCTCCAGAGACTTGCCAAGTTGATTAGGGAAAGCGGATATATAGTCGATGTGAGAAAAACTCAGAAAGTGATAGCACTTCAAATAGAGAGATTAAAGCTTGCCCGCCAAACTAAATTTGAAACTTTCCCAATGAAACCTCAACAAGCAATTGCCGAATTAAGAGAGTGCCTCAAAAGGGATGCGATAGTTACGCTGGATTGTGGAATCAGCCAAATCTGGGCTACCCAACTGTTTGAAGCTTATGAGCCGCGCACATTCCTGATCACGGGAAGGGCTGGGACTATGGGCTGGGGTCTAGGGGCTGCTCTGGCAGCTAAGCTGGCGAAGCCCGATGTTCAGGCTGTAAATCTAGTTGGGGATGCCAGTTTGGGCATGTCCTTGCAAGATTTGGCTACTGCTGCTAAGCACAATATCCCTGTGGTTGTGTTCTTGCTCAATAACTCACTGTTTGGACTTATCCGTCAGCAGCAGAACCTGTTCTACAGCCAAAGGTGGATATCTACTGAATTGGATTATGAAAATATGGAGATGGGTCATAACAGGGGCGTTGATTTTGTTCAGACTGCCAGGGGAATGGGTGTGGCAGGAGAACTGGTGCAAAAACCCGAGGAGATCAAACCGGCTTTGGAAAGGGCTTTTGCCTCCGGCCGACCGTATCTGATTGAAGTATTGGTGGACCCGTTCGCTGTTTGTCCTGTCTCAATGGATGGGACGATCAAAGGAGTAGCTGAAACAGTTTAAAATTGCTACCCTCTCTTCGCCGTTGGCAGATAAGTTCTGCTTACGGCGTTTTTTAATTTTTTTACTTCACTGTTTACTGCAATGATGTACTTACAAAATCAAAAATAGCTGTATGTTACATTCAAAGGGGTTGCCAATGAAAAATAGTCGAGGAAGTAAGGCGCCGGATAAATATTGACGGTATCCAGATCTTAAGTATTAAATACAGGAGAATTAGGAAAGAAGTTAAAAATCAAACGTGACTAATGACCAGGTACTTTTCAAGCTTATCTTTTCAAATTCTACAACGGAATCGAATGGCAATCGGGATAAGTATCTTAACTGTTAGCTTATTGAGTTAGAGTTTTTCCTTCCGTTTTGGTAAAATCTATATGTTAGTTAGTGCTAAGGGAGGAGTTTATGGAAAATGCATGATCTGCAACCAGATTTTGAACAGCTCAGACAAGCTTGCCAAAGAATGCGCAAAAATATCCTTAAGATGACTCATCGGGCAAAGGGCGGGCATCCTGGCGGATGTTTATCTGCAATTGATATCTTAGGAGTATTGTATCTAGAGATAATGCGGATTAAACCGGACAATCCTACCTGGGAAGGCAGGGACTACTTTTTTCTGTCTAAAGGGCATGCCGTGCCAGCCTTGTATGCGGTGCTGGCTGAGTGTGGATATATCCAAGCGGAGGAACTTGCTGCTTTTCGGGAGATGGGAAGCAGACTGCCTGCTTATCCAAGTAATGAAGATACACCAGGTGTGGACATGGCCTCAGGTTCTCTTGGTCAAGGTCTATCAATAGCTAACGGAGTTGCTCTGGCAGCCAAACTGAACGGTACTGAACAACGCGCCTATGTAATGCTTGGGGATGGGGAGCTGCACGAAGGGCAGATCTGGGAGGCTATGCTGAGTTCTGCTCATTATAAGTTGGATAACGTCTGCGCCATTGTAGACTATAATCGGCTGCAACTGGATGGACCTCTCGATGAGGTGAAATCCTTAGGGGATTTGCGGGCCAAATGGGAAGCCTTTGCTTGGAATGTTATAGAAATTGACGGTCATAATCTTGAGGAGATATATAATGCATTTCTTGCAGCTGCTGAGTATAAGGGCAAACCAACCGTAATCCTTGCCAATACCATTAAGGGCAAAGGTGTCTCTTTTATGGAAGATGAAGTGGGATGGCATGCTGCTGGCCCGAGTGATGAAGAACTGGAAAAAGCCATAGAGGAGTTGAGTTAAGGATGGAGCAGATTGCGCCGAGAGAGGCCTATGGAAAAGCATTAATTAAGTTAGGGGACATTAATGAAAAAGTAGTGGTCCTTGATGCTGATGTATCTAAAGCTTCGATGACATATATGTTCAGAGACAGCTATCCTGAAAGGTTCTTTAATCTCGGAATCTCCGAGTCCGATATTGTAGGAACCGGGGCAGGGTTTGCCATAGGCGGCAAGATTCCTTTTGTCAACGCCTATGCCAACTTTTTGCTCGGTAATGCCTGGGAACAAATCAGAATTTCAGTTTGCTATGCCAATCAGAACGTGAAAATAATCGGACATAATATCGGGGCTTCATCCGGGAAAGACGGTCCTACTCATTTGCCGTTTGAAGACATTTCCTTGATGAGGGTCTTGCCAAACATGATGGTTATTGAACCTGCTGATGGGATTGAGATGGCTAAGGCAGTCGTTGCTTTGGCAGAACATAAAGGACCGGCTTATTTACGGGTTGGTCGAGTACCCACTCCTGTAGTAACTAAGGGAGAAGATGTATTTGAAATAGGCAAGGCAAATATTTGCCGTGAGGGTGAGGATGTTACAATCATTGCCTGTGGGGTTATGCTTTCCAAAGCCTTAAGTGCTGCTGAGGGTTTATCTAAGGAAGGGATTTCAGTAGAGGTTATTAACCTTCATACTATTAAGCCTCTCGACAAAGATACTATTATGAAGTCAGTTAGAAAGACAAAGGGCGTAGTCACTGCAGAGGAACATACTGTGATTGGAGGTCTTGGGGGAGCAATCTCTGAACTATTAGGAGAGAGCTATCCGGTACCGATAAGGATGGTAGGGGTGAGAGACAGATTCGGGCTCTGTGGGACTTATGATGAGCTCCACCAGCTTTTAGGTCTTACGACTGAAAATATCATTGGATGTGTTAAGGAATTAATAAATTTAAAGTAGGCATGGAATTCCCATGCCTTTTTTAGAAAATGAAATGAATCACAAAGTAACAATATTTAATTTATATAGACTTTTCCAAAATTTTAATAACAGAATTGTTAAAAAAGTATAGGAATATCCGACGAGGTTCTGTATAATATGGACATAGGAAGATTAAAAAGCCTTATGGTCAGACCATTGACATAAGGCAAAAAGGGGGAAATCACAGTGGGAGTACTGGCAGATGTTTATGAAATGCTGAATACTTGCAGCAAATGCGGTTTCTGTCATGGAGCGTGTAAGACGTATAAAGTCGACGGAAGAGAGCCCATGGTTGCCCGTGGAAGAATTCAGCTCATCAAAGCGGTTGCTGATGGGAAGCTGGAACCGGATGCAGAATATGAACACGCCATCAACAGCTGTCTGCTATGCGGGGAATGCGCAGTGGCATGTCCCGGTGGTGTAAAGGGAAATGAGTTAGTTTTGGCTGCTCGTCGTGACTTAAAACTTAGGAAGGGCATCAAACCATTTGCTAAATCTTTTGCACTGCAGACTTTAGCAAACCCAGGTCGTTTAAACTTTGCCTTTAATAGATTTAGAGGTATGGGAAAAGGAATCTTAAACAAGCTCGAAATGGATTTCTTCCGTGGCGTTGATGTTAAAGGGATGCCTGTAGCGAAGAAACCATTTTTAGAGCAAGTACCTGAGCTGATTACAGTTCCAAAACCTAAAAAACGTGTAGCCTTTTACGTCGGCTGTTTCTTAAACCAATCTTATGATGGTACTTCTCACTCGATAGTTAAAGTATTAACAAAAAATGATTGTGAAGTAGTTATTCCCAAGGGTCAGGTTTGTTGCGGCCTTCCACAATATGCTTACGGAGACTTTGAAACAGCTAAACAAAATGCTCGTAAGACCATCGACCTTTTCTTAAGTAAAAAATCCGATGCTATCATCACAGGCTGTGCTTCCTGTGCTTCAATGCTTAAAGAAGACTACTTGAAACTGTTTGCTGATGAGCCGAATTATCTGCCGAAGGTAAAAGAGTTTTGTCATAAAGTTGTTGAGTTCTCCGAGTATGTAACTGCGGAGTTGAATATTGATAAATCGAAACTTCATAACTCCATTCCTGTTAAAGTAACTTATCATGATCCTTGTCATATGGTTCGTCATCTTAAGATTACTCAACAGCCTCGTGATGTATTGAAGAGTATTCCGCGTGTTGAGTACATCGAAATGAATGAGGCAAATAGATGCTGTGGAGCTTCCGGTCTTGTACAAGCTTTCTATCATGAGATGTCAACCGAAATCACTCGTCATAAAGTGCAAAACGTTAGTGACAGTGGCGCCCAACTGGTTGCAACCAGTTGTCCGGCTTGTATGATGAGGATTCAGGGAGGAATCAATTTCGCAGGTAAGAATCAACAAGTTGTTCATGTAGCAGATTTGCTCGCCAAAGCTTACGAGTAAAGAATGTGGTCAGACCATTAACAAACTTCATGGTCTGACCAATGTCAAATGGCACAAATCTAAAGTCCATTCGGACTAGTTATTACGTTTGGAAGGGCGGGTAGAAATGAGTAATTCTATAATTACTAAGTTAAAAAGTTTGGTGGGAGATGTTCATGTTATTGATAATCCTGCCGAAATGTCTAATTTCCTTAAAGGTAACGGCAAACCGTTGGCAGTAGTATTCCCAGGCAACACTGCTGAGGTATCCGGAATAATGAAATTTGCCAATGAGGTAGATTTAAAGGTATCTGTGGCTGGAGCTTTGGTAGATACAGAAGCTCTTGACGGTGGGATTGCTCTTGTAATGTCCAGAATGAACAAGGTTTTGGAAATTGATCACGAAAACCTTGTAGTGGTAGTTGAGCCAGGGCTTCTTCATAAAGATTTAATGGCTAAAGTAAGCGAGGCAGGGCTTAATTTTCCGCCAGAACCATATGATGTGAACACAGGCTCGATCGGAGGTTGCTTCGCGATAGGGGATTCTGACTCCAAGTCCTATCAATATGGCCCTACCAGAACCTATCTTTTAGGTTTTGAAATGGTTCTCCCAACGGGTGAGATTCTCAATATCGGGAATAAGTGTATTAAGAACGTTTCTGGTTATGATTTTATTCACTTTGCGGTAGGCAGCAAAGGCGTATTTGGTATCTTTACTAAATTATTGGTTAAGTTATTGCCACCAGCTGCAGCCAAAAAGGCGGTAGTAGCTAATTTTGAATCCATTCATCAGGCGGCTGGAACCTTTGCAACCTTCCTAAAGAGAAATATTCATCCAACCAGATTAAATCTGCTAAGTGCTCCAATAGCCAAAGAAATTTCTGATTCTCAAGGCCATCTGGCTTTAGTAGATCTTGAGGGGTTTGTTGAATCCTCTAAGAATATGGCTAATGAAATTGCTGCAGTATTCACCTTAGCTGGCGGCACGAACGTTAAAATCATAGATGATGCTCAAGAGTACGAGAACTTGTGGAAGGGCTGGCTCGCTCTCAGGGCTAAGCTTAATAACAGTGAAGTTCTTGATTTCTCTGTAGGTCCTATGAAAATGCCCCAAGCCTTAAAGAGTCTCGAAGGCGTGATCGGGGACTTGGGTTCTTTTTCCGGCATTTTAGTCGAGGGGCTTGTCGGTGGTGTTCGTTTAGTATTGCCTAACTTAACTGAGCGCGATTTGGAAGTTTTGGCCACTAAAGTAAATAACGTTGCAATGTCCTTTGGCGGCGGAGTTAATGGTTTATTAGGACATCAGCTTAGATGCCAAAGTGCCAATGATTCAGATATGTGGGAGGAAACAACCGGCCTCCTGGCAGAAATCAGGAGACAGTTCGATCCAAAGGGTGTCTTAAATCCAGGAGTTAAATTATAGCCTAGAGAGGTAAGGAGGACCGGATATGTTAACTCAAACGATTGTAAATAGATTGATTGAGATTGTGGGGGAAAAGAACGTCATCACCGATAATACAACAAGGTATGGCTATAGCTATGACGCTACCTTGCTTTCTGGTGAGACTCTGGGAATGGTATTCCCAACCACAACTGAGCAGGTCGTAGAGCTCGTAAAGTATATGAACGAAGTTAAGATTCCTTTTGTTCCTCGTGGAGCAGGTACTAATCTAAGTGGAGGTACCATCCCAACGGAAAACTCAATAGTATTAAACTTTAGCCGTATGAAGAAAATCCTTGAAATCGACACTGAGAACTTCGTTGCTGTAGTCGAGCCTGGCGTTGTAAACTTTGATTTTCAGTGTGAGCTTGAGAAAAAAGGCTTTTACTATCCTCCAGACCCAGCAAGTTATAAGGCTTCTACCATGGGTGGAAACCTTGGAGAGTGCTCTGGAGGGCCACGTTGCTTCAAATACGGGGTTACACGCGACTACATCCTTGGCCTGGAAGTAGTTCTGCCAAACGGCAAGGTAATCCAGACCGGTGGCAGGAATTTCAGAAGCGAACCTGGCTTTGATTTAACCAGGATTATTACTGGTGGTGAAGGTACTCTTGGCTTTGTAACTAAGATGATAGTTCGCATTATGCCAAAACCTGTTACCAAGAAAACTATGCTGGCAATCTATAACGAAGCTGTAGATGCTTCTCAAAGTGTTTCTGATATTGTAGCAGCAGGTATCGTTCCGACTACACTTGAGATGATGGATAATCTCCTTATTAATACTGCTGAAGATGCCACTGGGGCAGGACTTCCAAGGGATGCCGGCGCTCTTTTAATCATTGAGATTGACGGTTACAACGAAGATATGGATGAGCAAGTTAAAATCATCGGTGAGATTTGTAAGAAAGCTCGTGTACGGGAGTTTAAAGTTGCCCGTACTGCTGCAGAAGTTGACCAGCTCTGGTTGGCTCGCCGGGTAGTTATCGGTTCAGTAGCCCGGAGACGTCCTTCCTATTCCTTACAAGATATTACCGTACCAAGAAGCAACTTCCCGAAAGCGGTTGCCGGTATCATAAAAGTGGCTAAGGATTTCAACCTCGATATCGGTATTCTCGCACATGCAGGAGATGGAAACTTCCACCCACTTGTACTCTTCGATCAAAGAATTGAAGATGAAGTACACCGCGTTCATGAGGCAGAAAAAGACCTCTGCGCAATGGCCCTTGGCCTTGGCGGGACAATGAGCGGTGAGCATGGTATCGGCTTACTCAAGAAGCAATACCTCGATCTTGAATTCACCCCGGTAGCAATCGATGTCTTCAAGAAGGTTAAGCGGAGCTTCGATCCCAATAACCTCTTTAACCCAGGCAAAATCGTAAGTATGTAGATATTAAATACAAAAAATAATAGGGTAGACATTCATGCTCTGCAGCACCATCAGATGATGAAAAACTAGACCTCTGGGTCGTCGGCAAGCTGCTAATGCTCCGGATCCTTCACCGCTAAATGTTCCTTTGTGGCAGAGCGGTTTCGGCGTTGATCTTCACTGAAGATCAACGTCCTCCGCGCCGGAGC
>JAJZSC010000452.1 GCA_021849995.1 Bacillota bacterium
AAGGTTCGGGTGCGGAGGAATTATCAAAGCAGTTGAAGGCATGTATTGCCAATATAGATATTGGTGGCGGCACAACTAATATCGCTATTTTCAAGTCGGGTAAATGTTTAGGCACAGCCTGTATTAACGTGGGTGGACGACTACTGGAAGTAAATACCCTGACACATCGGATAAGCTATATTACCCTTCCGGCTAAAAAAGTGTTTGAGCACCTTTCTCTACCCCAAAAATCCTCTCAGTTGGAAGAATCTATAATCATAGAACAAGTGCTTAAGAGTATGGTTGGGGTTGTAGAACGGGTGCTCCTGCACCTTCCTTTGTCAGAACTGGATCAAGCTCTAGTTATGACTAATTCCCTGCCGGATATACCCTTAGACGGAGTAGTCTTTTCGGGTGGTGTGTCAAAGTATATTTATCAACCTGGATTAGATCAATGGTGGATTCATGGGGATGTTGGACCGTTATTGGCCGAACAGTTCCGTAATAGTAAAATTTCTTCAAAATATAAGGTTCTTCAGGGCAGCGAAACAATCCATGCAACTGTTTTAGGTGCCGGTGCCCATAGTGTTAATGTATCAGGTTCAACCATTGCCATTAGCAGAGATGTCTTGCCTCTGCGTAACGTTCCTGCCATTTACCCTGAATTTGATTCAATAACTAAAAAATTATGCTGGAGTAAACCAGCTGAAAATTATAGCAACGGGCTCTATAAAACGGTTGCTTTGATCGTGCCGCCTTTACCAGACACCGATTTTAGCACAATTTGCGCCTGTGCCGACAATCTGGCCCAAGAACTCTTAAAAATTCAGGGGGCACCGAAAGTAGTAGTAGCCCAACAGGATATTGCCAAGGTCCTGGGACAAAGTCTCATGAGGTACTTAGGAGACGTTCCATTGGTTTGTCTAGATGGAATCCAACTATCACTTGGGGATTACCTGGATATTGCAAAACCTTTACCCTATGAAGAGGCGGTACCAGTAATTGTTAAAACTTTGGTATTTGCCCGTTAAAGGCCCAAGTTGAAGGGAAGTGAGAAAAAGTGAATCTCAGAACGCGACTTTTTGGTCAAAGTTTTGTTTTTAAGGATGTTAAGGAAGTTCTAGCTAAGGCTAATGAAATTAAATCAGGGGATATTCTGGCGGGTATTGCTGCCGAGAATGCTGCCGAGCGAATTGCAGCCAAACGGATTCTTTCTGAACTTACCCTGGAAGATTTACGTAGAAATCCTGTTGTTCCGCTCGAAGTCGATGAGGTATCCAGAATAATTGATTCAGATGTAAATGAACCGATTTATCATACGGTCAAGAATTGGAGCGTAGCGGAATTTCGTGAATATATTTTGAGAGCTGAAACGAGCGGTTCGGATTTGCGCCGGATTAGCCGCGGTTTAACTTCAGAAATGGTTGCCGCTGCAGCAAAGTTAATGAGTAACCTGGATTTAATCTTGGGAGCTTCAAAGATCCAAAACCTGGCTCATTGTAATACTACAATTGGTGGTCCTGGTAGACTGGCCTCAAGACTTCAGCCCAATCATCCTACCGACAGTGTTGACGGCATCTTGGCCAGTGTGCGGGAAGGGCTGTCCTATGGGGTAGGAGATGCGGTTATTGGGTTAAATCCGGTTGATGATACTGTTCCAGCTACAATTCGAAGTCTGGAAAACCTGTATAAATTCATTGAGACCTGGCAGGTACCAACCCAGATCTGCGTACTTGCCCATCTAACTACCCAGATAAAAGCCTTAAGAAAGGGTGCCCCAGTACATTTACTGTTTCAATCTATCGCAGGGACGGAAGCTGGGAATACAGCGTTTGGAATCAGTACGGAAACCTTGGATGAGGCTTATGCTATTGGACTTAAGGAAGGAAGGGCTACCGGACCGAACATTATGTATTTTGAAACAGGGCAGGGCTCTGAATTATCCTCCGAAGCGCACCATGGGGCTGATCAGGTTACACTTGAAGCCCGTTGCTATGGGTTGGCCCGGCATTATAAACCTTTCTTGGTTAATACTGTGGTAGGCTTTATCGGTCCGGAATACCTCTATGATACCCGTCAAGTTACCCGAGCTGGTCTGGAAGACCATTTTATGGGGAAACTTACCGGTCTGCCTATGGGTGTAGATGCTTGTTATACCAACCATATGAAAGCAGATCAGAACGATATCGAAAATCTGGCTACCCTGCTAGCTGCTGCAGGCTGCACGTATTTTATGGGCATCCCGATGGGGGATGACGTTATGTTGAATTATCAATGTACAAGTTATCATGATGTAGCAACTTTGAGAGAGTTATTTAGACTAAGACCTCTGCCGGAATTTGAGGCCTGGGCAGAGTCAATGGAGATCATGAAAGATGGTAAACTCACCTCAAAGGCTGGGGACGCCACCATATTCACCAAGTAAAGGGGGGAGTTAGATTGAGTTTGGAAGATAATATTCGCTTGATTGTCGAGCAAGTACTTTTGGATATGAGCAAAAACAATAAACTAGATCAGACGGTAACCGTACCTTCAACTAGTTTCAGTACAGTTGACGACTGCTGTATAAATGATTTGGCTGAAGTGGATTTGCAACGTTATCTGCAGGTTCCTAACCCAATTAACAAATCCCTGTATGAGGAAATGAAACTGTCTACTCCAGCTAGAATTGGGGTTTGGCGAAGCGGACCACGACCGTTGACCGATACTTTGCTGCGTTTCAGGGCGGACCATGCCGTTGCCCAAGATTCAGTCCTGGGTGAAGTTCCCGAGGAATTCCAGTTAAAATACAACATGCTAACTGTCCAGAGCATGTGTGCAACTAAAGATGAATACCTGACCAGACCTGATCAAGGGCGTAAGTTAAGTGAAGAAAACCTGGAAGTGATTCGTCAGAACTGTGCTAAAGGGGCTCAGATTCAGATAATTATTTCAGACGGTCTATCCAGTAAAGCAGTTGAGGCTAATATACCTAATCTGCTGCCCGCTTTGCAGCAGGGATTAGAGAATATGGGAGTAAGACTTGGAAAAACCATCTTTGTCAAACATGGCCGGGTAGCAATAATGGATACTATCGGTCAAGAACTTAAGCCGGAAGTTGCCCTGATCTTGATCGGGGAACGGCCAGGTCTGGGAACTGCGGAAAGCATGAGTGCGTACATG
>JAJZSC010000453.1 GCA_021849995.1 Bacillota bacterium
GGCTAGTACAAGAAATAAGGGAGATACCAAAAAGAGAGGGTATCGGTAGGGCAACTATAGAAGAATTAATTAAAGGACCAAAACCTGAAACTGGTCTAGCTCAAACGATCCCATCAGGCACAGAATTGTTAGATATTAACGTGAAATCTGATGGAACAGCGGTGGTAAGTTTTAGCGAGGAAATTAAAGTGAATCACTGGGGAGGCTCTAGTGGTGAGGGTCTGACGGTATATTCAATTGTAAACACCTTAACCCAGTTTCCTTCGGTGGAGAGGGTTCAAATTTTAGTTGATAATAAAGTCATAGAAACTTTAGGTGGTCATATAGATATATCACAGCCTGTAGAGAAAGAGGCTGCTGTAATTAAAACTAGATAGGTAACCCTGACATGCCCCGGTTGTGTTATACGCTGGGGTTTTTTTTCTGCTTCACTTGCGAAAAAACCTTTTATCTTATTAATCCGCTGAAGAAATTTCAAGGTAATTATTACTTTTGCTCGTTTTGGCAGGTATTTTGGCGGAGGGTGGAGAATATCTAAATCGTGACATTTCTAATACATAAGCGGAGGGAAGTGATAAAAGTGAATAAACACCGTCGTAAGTTGGGACTAGTAGCCATTTTTGCATCATTTATGCTACTAGGCTCACTGTTGCCCCCTAATCATTACGGTTCGGCGGCGGTGACTCAGGTTGTTGTAAGTGGGAGTGGTACTTATGTTAATGTGCGCAACGGTCCCGGAACTAGCTACCAAATAGTTGAAAAGGCACTAAAGGGTAATGATTTCCGCGTATTAGGCCAAGAAGGCGATTGGTATAAAATTCAATTAAAGAATGGTAAGGAAGGTTGGATTGCAGGTTGGCTAGTTACTACAATGTCAACTCCGACACCCAATCCAGTATCTAGCTCTGTTAAGGTAAGTACCCCAACTCCTTCAGCTTCAGAAAGGGTTGTAGAGGTCACGAGTAATACCCTTAATGTACGAAGTGGACCTGGAACCAGTTTTAACAAGGTTACTAATGTGAATAAAGGAACGAGGTTAACTGTAGTTAAAACGGAAAAGGATTGGTTACAGGTTAAGCTGAGCAATGGAAAAACTGGCTGGATTGCTGCTTGGCTTGTCAAAGAAATCAGTAAGCCTACGGTATCTATTCCTCCAAAGGCTACTGAAAGTCAAAGGACCGCAACAATTACGAGTACTACTGTTAATTTGAGAACCGGCCCCGGTACTAATCATGGAATCGCCGGAAAGGCAACGAAAGGACAGAGTTTTAATATTGTTTCAGTTAAGGGTGATTGGATTCAAATTCAATTCGGGCAGCAGAAGGCCTGGGTAGCTGGATGGTTGGTAAGGGTAAAAGAGTCGGTTAAGATAACAGTCCCGAGCCCAAGTCCGGAAACTAAGCCAGAGACCAAACCAGAAACTAAGCCGGAAGCATCAGATCCGGTTGCACAGCCAGTTATCAGCACGGATAAGTTAAAAGTAAAAGTGAATGATAGTAGTGTTAATCTCCGTGGTGGCCCCGGCACAAGTTATAGTGTAATGGGGAGTGCGGCGAAGGGAGACACTTATGAAGTTATTAAATCCGAAAAGGACTGGCTTCAAATCCGCCTAAAAAATGGACAGGCTGCCTGGATTGCAGGTTGGCTAGTTACTACATTTACGGAAAAGGTGGTTGTTGCACAGCCATCGGAAAATCCAAAGACGGATTTTGCTGTCAATAGGCCTAGTGCGAAAGAAGAGGTTGTAATTACTGGTAAATATGTAAACGTTCGGAGCGGTCCGGGTACAAACTATGCTAAGCTGGGTACTGTAGATCAAGGTGAGAGGTTTCCATATGCGGGGGTACAAGGAGATTGGGTAAAGTTCTCTTATAAGGGTAAGGAGGCATGGTTAGCAGGCTGGCTGATAAAGCGCGAGGTGCTAACCGAGGCTAAGCCTAATGACCCTGTTGCCTCACCAGTCACTTCACCCGTTGTTGACTCTAGTCCAGTTCCTGAAGCTCCTAAGGAAGATGGGTCAGAAGTCAAAAAAGGAAAGATTATTGGTTCTAGTGTCAATTTGAGAAGTGAGCCTAATTCTGAGCAGTTTATCACCACCCTTACGATGGGAATGGAGGTAGACTTAATAGAGTACAAAGATGACTGGGTTAAAGTTAAGACGGATTCAGGGCACGAAGGATGGGTAGTAGCTTGGCTTGTCGACATTCAGGAAGGTTTAAACCCTGTTTCAGTAACCTTCAGTCCTGAAAAGGCCCAGATAAGTCTTAAGGGTGAACGGAAGATAGTCTTTACTTTAAAGGAAGAGACTGCAGATAGTGTAGTGTATGAACTAAGTGGGGTTCAGTTACCTGCTGATCAAAAGGAAATCCTTGTGCAGCAGGGTGGTATCGATAGAATCGCTTTTGTTGAAAACACTAGTTCTGTTTTAATGGTCATATCTTTGACTAGCCAGCTTAAGGCTCAATATGTTTCTGAACAGAATGGAAGTCAGATAAATATTACTTTATCTGCACTTGATAAACCTCTAGTTGGAAAAACGATTGTGGTCGATGCAGGTCATGGTGGACTAGATCCAGGTGCTGTAGGGAAGACTGGTTTACAAGAGAAGGCAGTGGTTTGGGATGTTACTTTAAAGGTGAAAAATCAGCTTGAGGCTTTAGGGGCTACAGTTATTTTGACTCGTAGGGACGACACTAAAGTACCCCTGGTTACTAGAGCTGAGATTGCGAACCAAGCTAAGGCTGATATTTTTGTAAGTGTCCATGCTAATGCAAATACCAATCCTGCTATCAGAGGTACCTCGACGTATTACTATGCGCCAGCAGGTGATGCTAAGCTTTCAGTTCAGAGAAGTCAAAGAGCTGGTTTAGCACAAAAAGTTCAAGATGCAATGGTCAAAGCAGTTGGTTTAAGAGATATCGGGATACTAGAAGGTAATTTCTCTGTCTTAAGAAACACCGCTATGCCGTCTATACTTGTTGAATTGGCTTTCTTGAGCAATGCTGAAGAAGAAAAGTTACTTGCTAAAGAAGATATAAGGCTTAAGTTTTCTGAAGCCATAGTTGAGGGAATAACAAATTATTTCAAGTAAATGTAAGGACCTTACCGCTTAGGTAGGGTCCTT
>JAJZSC010000454.1:0-2445 GCA_021849995.1 Bacillota bacterium
TGCTTTGAGTCGTAAAATATAACTCAAAGGGAGTGAGCAGAGCCGTCACTAGGACAGCTCTGCTCAATTAGTTAAATGTTGCAGCAAGCCTACAAAAAAATTGTTACTTTATTTTCCATTAAGAAAAACTTTACGCTAATAACTTTTTGCAGAGCTCCACAGCTTCATCAGCCGTTTCGGCCCAACCATCAGCTTTTATTTCCTCGGCCCATGCTTTACTGGTAGGACCTCCGCCGATTACAATCTTAAATTTATCACGGGCGTTTTTTTCTTCAAGATACTGGACTAATTCCTTCTGCGCTTTCATGGTAGTAGTTAACAGAGCACTAGCCGCAATAATCCGGGCTCCGACTTCTTCAGCTTTGGCCAGAAAAACTTCTGCCTTCTGGTCAATACCGATATCGAAAACTTTGAAGCCGGCAGCAGTTAATAATGCACCCACAATATTTTTACCGATATCATGGATATCCCCTTCTACTGTGCCTAAAACAATTTTTCCGGAACCTTCGTCCGAACCGCCCAACTCGGCAATTGCAGGTTCCAGGATGGCTAGCCCGGCCTTCATAGCATCGGCGGCCATCATCACATCAGGCAAAAAAGCCTCCCCTGCTTTCCAACTGTTACCAATTTCTTCAATGCCTTTAATAAATCCTTCCTGTACCGCATCTACCGGGTTCAGTTTTTCTTCAAGGACCTTTTCCGCCAGCTCTGTTGCCAGATCTTCATCACCATCGATAACTGCTTCTTTTATTTCTTCAAACAATTCCATCATAACGGGTTTCCTCCTTTTTGTTCATCTACAAAACTTCTGCTGAGCGTTTCGCAATAAATTCATCCAAAGCGGTTTTTAATTGTTCATCCAGAGCAGGCGGAACATACGATGCCAATACATCTTGCCATCTCTTGTGTGCCCGTTGGTTGGTGTCAGTGCGTTCCTTCGCCCAACCGTCATAAGACTGGCGATCACTAAGTTCAGCTCTGCGCAGCTCCACTTTATGGTTCTTTCTCGTATGCTTTTGTGTCAGAAAATGCCCTCCGGGACCGACTTCCCTGATAATATCAAACGCAAACTTCTCTTCTGCAAAATCGATGCCCCGGATATAACGTAAAACCATACCGGCGATTTCATCGTCTACCATTAATTTTTCAAATGACATGGCCATGTAATACTGCAGGATTCCGGCGGAGTGCAGTACAAAATTGTTCCCTGTTGTACTGGCTGCCAATAAAGTCATCATTGACTCGTAGCCGGCCTGTGTATCCGCCGTTTTAGCATCCGTCAGTCCTCCACCGCCACGGCTGGGTACTCCGTAAAACCGAGCTAGCTGGGCGCTCGCTGAGTTAAACAGGGCACACTCCGGATTCCCGATAGCCAGCGAGCCTGTTGCCATATCAGTAATCGCCGAGGTTGAGCCGTAAACAACGGGGGTCCCAGGGTTAATGCACTGAGTCAGCGTAATCCCGGCCAAAACCTCGGCATTCTGAACCGCTAACGATCCGGCTAGAGTCGCCGGGCCGGTCGAACCCGCCATTACCAACGCTGCAATAACCATAGGCTGGCCCGCTTCCGCATAAACCATTAACGCTTCCAGCATCCGATCATCATACTTTAGTGGTGTTACAGAGTTGATCAAGCAAATAATAGCCGGTTTTTCTTTAATTACATCTTTTCCACCGAAAAGGATAGCTGCCAATTCAATGGAATCTTTCGCCTTTTCTGCTCCTGAGGCACTGCCCATAAAGCACTTATCGGAATTGATGATATGACTGTACATCATTTTCAGGTGCCGAATCCGATCATCCACATCGGAGGGTTCTACCACGTTGCCACCTGTCATATGCAGATTCTTGCTGGCACCCGCCAATTTGATAAAGTTATCATAATCCGCCATAGTAGCATTCCTACGGGTGCCGTCCGCTTGATGAACAAAGGGTGCCCCATAACCAGGCATATAGATGATGTTGTCTCTGCCGCACACTACATTATTTTCGGGGTTACGGGCATGGAGAGTAAATTCAGCCGGTGCTTTCTTCACCATCTCTTCCACAAAGTCTCTCTGAAAAAAAACTCTATGCCCTTCAACTTTCAGTCCTTGGCTGCGAAAAACCTCCAAAGCCGGTTCAAAAGAAAACTCAACGCCAATCTCTTCGAGTATTTGTATTGTATTCTCATGAACCAACCTGACCTGTTCAGAAGTCAGAATGTCAAACTTGGGTAGCATTCTTGGACACCTCGCTTTCTGTTGATTTCCTCTGCTCAGATTGTTTCCCTAGTTGCTGGTCCTCATTCAAACCTTTATAGATGCTATAGCACATGACTAACATGATCAGCATGAAGGGGAAAGCAGCAGCGATGGACGCTGTCTGTAGTGCTTTTAAAGCCGCGGTGCCGCCCACTAAAATCAGCATAATGGTGATAGCTCCCTGCGCAATTCCCCAAAAGCC
>JAJZSC010000454.1:2455-3080 GCA_021849995.1 Bacillota bacterium
AAGCCCCGTAACTTTTCACTTGGATTCATATCTCCACCCGAGGTCAGCATAGCTAACACGTAGGTAGCCGAGTTGGCGGCTCCCACAAAAGACGCAACAATCAGTACGATGGCCAAAGGAGCTGTGATTTGATAGAAAGGCATCTGCTTTAGTGTTACGAATAAAGCTGTGGTGTAATTCGCGTTAACCGCCGCCTGAATGGCCCCGTTGGAAAGTTGATCCAAGTTAAAAGCAGCTCCACCGTATATGGCCAGCCAGATAAAGGAAAAGCCGACAGGGAGAAGAGTTACAGCTAGGACAAACTCCCGGATGGTCCGGCCCTTGGAAACCCTGGCTACAAATTGCCCGACAAAGGGTGCCCAGGCTATCCACCAGGCCCAGTAAAATACAGTCCAACCGTTAATCCATTCTGGGTTGCCCATCCATAGGGTTTGCCCGATAAAATTCTGTAAATATGAACCCAAGGTATCTGTTAACGTATTCAGGATGAATACTGTCCCGCCAAAGAGGAAGATAAAGACCATAAAGGCCACAGACAGCCATACCTTTATATTGGCTGCCATCTGCATGGCTTTATGCAGCCCGGATACAGTTGCCAGGGTAAAAATCACTGTTATCACGGCAA
>JAJZSC010000455.1 GCA_021849995.1 Bacillota bacterium
AGTAAGCCCCGAGACTAGTAACGTAACCGTACCCATAGGCGGAGTAAGTGTGCCGATCGCCATATTAACGATAAATACAAGCCCGAAATGTATAGGATCAATGCCCAAGGCTTTAACTGTTGGTAGAACAAGCGGAACTAGAACGATCATCGCGGCATTTCCTTCAATAAACATACCAACGATAAGAAGGAAAATATTTATTATCAGGAGAAACAAAGTTGGACTAGAGGTTAGTCCCGTAATAAAAACTGCAAGATTACTGGCTATACGCTCCCATGTCAAGATCCAAGCAAAAGCTGCTGCTCCCATGATAATAACCATAATAGATCCAGTTGACCGAGTCGCCTCTAAGAAAGCCTCTTTAACATCGCTAAACTTGGTCTCCTTATAAGCAAAACGTCCTACCAAGATAACATATAGAATTGCAACTGCTCCTGCTTCTGTAGGGGTAAACATTCCTACCCTAATACCACCAATAATAACAAAAATTAGAACAATAGCCCAAAAAGCATCCTTAATAGCTACAGCTACTTCTTTTACCCTAGGTCCGTGATCCCTTACAGCGACATACCCACGCTTCTTGGAAACGACATGTACAGCTATCATGAGTGCGATACACATAATGAGCCCAGGAATAACCCCAGCCATAAACATCTTTCCTATCGAGACGTCTGCAATGAATCCATACAGAATCAATGCGATACCGGGAGGAATGATTGGGGTGATTAATGAGGATGATGCAACAACAGAAGCAGCAAACCCCTTATCATAATTGCGTTTCTCCATTTCCGGTACGAGCATCTTAGTCTGCATGGCAGCATCTGCCAAGTTTGAGGCTGACAAACCTCCCATTAATGTAGCTAGCAGAACATTAACTTGAGCAAGCCCACCAGGAAGGTGCCCTGTCAGTACTTCTGCCAGATTTAGCATACGCTTGGCAATCCCTGTATAGTTCATGACCGAACCTAGCATGACAAAAAAAGGAATGGCCAATAAGGGCGGTGATTGGGCCCCGCCAAGCATTCGCTGGACTGCAATCATCGGCTCGAGTTGCCCAGAGAGAAAAAAATACACCAGAGTAACCCCCATGACTGCAAACCCAATAGGCACACTAATTAGAAAGAGAACTAGCATTAATATACTAGCAATAGCAACAGCCATAGTTTTTCATTTCTCCTTCATTATTAAATTCAAGTAACAGAGAGTCGAATTTGCCTAAAATTCTCTAAGAAGGTTTCGGATAACATGGAAAACTATAAAAAGAGAGCCAACAGGAACAGAAGCATTTAAGAAAGCATAACTGATATGGGTGATTGGCATAATCTCATGTAGGCCGTTAAGAGTCAGCTTGAATCCGAGATAGACCATGACTATAAGAACAACAGCCACAATAATATGTGTGACTATCCGGACCAACCTCTGTCCCTTCTCAGGTAAAAGAGTGACAAACACATCAATTCCGATATGGCCCTCCCTTTTCATGACAGATGCAGCCCCAAACATAATCCCCCAAACGAAGAGGAGAATTGTCACTTCGCCAGCCCATTCGAAAGGACGCTCAACAACATAGCGCATAAATACATTTACAACTGATAATAGTGTTAAAAGGGCTAACAACAAACTAGCTACAATATCATCAAAACCCCAACGCACCTTTGTCAACTCTTGGCTCACTGATGAATGTCTCCTTTCTTAATTTAAAACGAGCGGCCACTACGTGACATAACTTTTCGTGGCCGCTCGTTTTTTTGCTATATTACTTCTTTAACAAGTCTTGGAGCTTATCGTAAAGTCCAGGAGTCCAGCCAGGATAGTTCTTATAGAGAGGTTTAACCGCTTCGCGGAAGGCGCCCATATCAACTTCGTTCACTTTAACTCCAGCCGCCTTCATTGCGTCAAGTGCCTTTTGGTCAGCTTCAGCTCCAATCTGATTCATGTACAGCCCTGCTTCATTTCCAGCACTATCAAGAATCTTTTGCTGATCTGGTGTTAAAGTGGAATAGAACTTCTGTCCGACGATCCATTGGGTGAGCATGTTCATATGCTTGGTTAAAGAAAGGTATTTTACTGCTTCATGGAACTTGCCGCCATAAAGCACCGCCAAAGGATTTTCTACTCCATCAATAACTCCTTGGGTAAGGGAAGTATAAACATCGCCTAACGGCATTGGAGTTGAGGTAGCACCCATGGCCTTCAAACTTTCGATCATTAACTTGGCATCAGGTACCCTGATCTTCATACCTTTTAATTCTTCTGGCTTGGTAATTGCCTTTTTCGAAAGAATACTGCGGTCTCCATAGTGCCAGTTTGTCGCAACAATATGAAGCCCTTTGTCAGCTAACTGTTTCTCCAGGCCCTTCCACCAGTCTGTCTGTGTCAGCTTTATCATATCTTCATAACTCTTACCAAGATAAGGACCGGAAAGAATGCCAATGTCTGGAACGTAATCTGCTAAAAAGCTAGCATCCGTGATGGTCATGACATTGGTACCCATCAACATCTGTTGAGTAATATCCTTTTTACTCCCTAGCTGAGAACTTGGGAATAATTGAAGTTCCATAGTTCCCTTACTTTTCTCTTTTACGAGGTCAGCCATCTTCTTCATGGCTTGGTCAATAGGTTCACCCGGGTTGTTTTCATAACCTACTTTGATTACAACCTTTTTGTCACTTTGAGCAGGGGTTGAACTGTTGCTGCCACTGCTGGTATTGTTACTACCACAGCCGGCTAAGGTGAAAGTGAATATCAGGCTTGCACTAATGATTCCAGTTATAAATTTCTTTTTCACTTTATCTTCTCCCTTACTAAAGTTTTAATTTAGAACATTAGACTTAATCCCCAATCTCCTCTCTATCACCTCCTTAAATTCTTTAATTATTCACATATATGAATGTAGTTCATCATTTCAGATTAATTATTCTATTCTACATATCTAGGCTTTTTCCTTTTTAAGAAAAAATTTTTTTATCTTCTTCTATTTCAGTGTCGACTGAATTGAATACTCCAAGTTTCCATGCGGTGTTTTAGCCTCCTCTCATAGGTGGAAATAAGGCTACTTGGTCTGAATCTTGAAGAA
>JAJZSC010000456.1 GCA_021849995.1 Bacillota bacterium
TTTAGCTTTTTGGTAAGCGAAGCTAAGAATTTGCATTGGGTGCATGATTTTCATACCACTACCAGCTTTTTCAAGTCCGAATTGGAGCTGCATGGTGCAGGTTGCACAGGTTGTAGCTAGTATGTCAGCATCGGTTCCGACGACACTTTCAATCTTTTTATCAAGTATAGACATCGATAGATCGAAATTGCTCATTACGAAGGTTCCAGCACCTCCGCAACAGCCTGTAGCCGATTCTTTAATGGTAATTCCAGGGATTCTTGTCAAAAGCTCTCTTGGTTCTTTAGTAACCTTCAAGGTATGTCGCATGTGACATGGGTCATGATAGGTTAGGGTGATATTCATATCGACCTCTGGAACTTTAAGGTCAGCTTTTTTGATTAAGAAGGAATTTACATCCATAACCTTTGCTGCTACCTGCTTAGCTTTTTCTTCCCAAGGGGTACCTTGGAGGATTTGTGTATATCCATGACTACTTAAAATAGCAGTACAAGTGCCACAGTCAGAAACGATGTAATCTACATCTAACTGAGCAAGAAGATCCACATTGTGTTTTGCAAGAGCTACGGTTGAATCATAGGCGGCATTTGCCATTTGAGGCATGCCACAGCATTGGATTTGGTCCGGGATAATTACCTCACAACCGTTTTCAGTTAGCACATCGACAGTTGCTACGGCTATATCAGGATAAAGCAAATCTGTTGCACAGCCTAGAAAATAACCAATACGAAACTTTTTATCTCCTTTAGCTGACACAAGCTTCCCGAGTTGCTCGCGGGCGGACTTCTTTGATATTGTGCCTAGCATACTTTCCGTTTTTGACAGGTCTCCCGGAAGGAGCTTAATAAGGCCTAAGCCTCTAGCTATCGACCGAAGGCCGGTTTGCTGATAAAGTCTCAGCATTTTAATAGATGTTTTTAAGAAAGAATTATTAGGCCAAAGCTTCCCGAAGATACTTCGTTTAACCTTTAAATAGCCGTGCTCCGCTAAATAGGTCCTGGCAATAGCCATTAAACGAGGAACTGGTAGCTTTGACGGACAATCTGCAGCACATGCATCACAAAGTAAGCAATTACCTATATGTTGAACCACTTCTGGAGAGGGGGTTATTTCCCCATAATTTATCATTTGGGTTAAGAATACTCGCCCTCTAGGGGCAGCGGACTCTTTTTTTTGAACTTCGAAGATTGGGCAAACTGAGCGACATTGGCCGCAGCGTACACACTTCTTTAGAGCATCCACTAGCTCTGGATAATTGTTAAGCATTTGAATCCTCCTCCATTAAAAATAGCTTGCCTGGATTCATGATTCCTTTAGGATCTAAAGCTTTTTTTATGGTTTTCATGGTATCAACCGCCGGGCCATGCTCTAGATACGCATATTTAGCTCTAACTAGACCAACTCCATGCTCACCTGTAGTGGAACCTCCTAATTCAATAGCCAGAAGATGAATTTCATCAGTAAGCTTCTGAACCTGAGCCACTTCAGCCTCACATTCAGGATCAATCACAGGAGCAGTATGGACATTACCGTCGCCTATGTGGCCATAGTTAACTACCTTTATTCCATATTTTTCACCTAAGGCTTTTATTCGTCTTAGCACCTCTGTCACCTTTGAAAGGGGGACACTTATATCTTCCCCGGCGAAGATTCGGCTTCCATCTGGTCTTACTCTTGCCGCAGCTGTAGCCGTTACACTTCTAGCTTTCCAAAGGGCTGTCATTCGGGCGGGGTCGGTAGCCCATTCTACTTCAGAAGCACGTTTTTTACAGATCTCCGCAATCCTAGCTCCTTCCCAGTCAACACTTGCCGGATTCCCATCCACTTCGAAGAGAAGAATAGCTTGAGCGTCTGGAAGATTCAATTCTGGAGAGTATAGATTAACTGCTTTGATAGCTGAATCATCCAAGATTTCAATTCCAGATGGCAAAATACCAGACTGATATACATCCAAAACAGTTGCAGGAGCATCATCAAGGTTAGGGAATATAGCAAGGGCGATACCACGAGCTTTCGGCTTAGGCCATACTCTGAGGCGTACCTGAGTAATAATACCCAACGTTCCTTCAGAACCTACCATCAGCTTAGTTATATTCATTCCTGAAACACTTTTGACAGCACGAGAGTTCTTACCACCAGTATAGATTACATCTCCATTAGGTAAGACTACCTCTAATCCAAGGACATAGTTCTCTGTAGCTCCATACTTTACAGCTCGCAGACCACTGCTGTTATTGGCAACCATTCCACCTATAGTAGCCATTCTAGTGCTACCTGGGTCTGGTGGAAAAAACAAAGCAAACTCAGATAAATGATCATTTAGCTTTCCATGAATAACTCCAGGTCTAACAAATACCTGCATATTGGCCATATCTACTTCATCAATTGTATCCCAAGGCGATAAATCCATAACAATGCCACCTTGAGTAGCTACACTACCACAGGTTTCACCACTACCACCACCCCTAGGAGTGACAGGAATATTATTTTCGTAGGCATACTTCATTACTTTAGAAACATCCTCAGTTGATTTTGGCATAACTACGGCATCAGGGTTAAAACGATGCAACTTAGCCTCAAAAGAGCTGTCATACGAATAATATTTAAGCTCAAGTGGATCTGTTATTACCTTATCACTGCCGATAAGAGCAGCTAACTCTTTTTGTAAGTTTGTGTTTGTCATCACTTACACATCCCCCTCCAATTAATTCCCCGAAGTTTCTTTAATCTATTTATAATTATACATAGGTGTGGTTATAACCTGCTTAAAAATCAAGTATACAGTATAATATTCTCACAATAATTACAATTTCTTGTAATAGCCTTAAATGCAATGATAAAATAAGTATAACTGGAAAGGGTAAGGGGGAGTTTTATGTTATTAGAAATGTCTTATGGTAAAGAACACATGACTGCTGAGTTAAAAGATGACAATGTACTTGGAGTTTTGTTGCCTCAGGAACAGGCAGGGATCGAAAAACCATTTGAAGCAATAAAAGAAGCTATGAATGCACCAATTGGAACAAATAGATTGGTGGACATAGCCAAAGAAAAGAATCCATCTAGGGT
>JAJZSC010000013.1 GCA_021849995.1 Bacillota bacterium
AGTTCGAGTACCATCCAGGGCTGAGAATACTTGGACCGCAGGGTCCTGGGAAGGTAAGTCGTTGCCAGGTAGCAAACTTAGAGACTACGTTGAATGACGTAGTCTCTTTGTGTCTACGAACATTTTGAAAGTTTGAGTACCTTCCAGGGCCAATGATACTTGAGGCGCAGGCCTCTGGGAAAGTAGGTCGTTGCCAGGTAAGAAACTTGAGACTACGTTGAATGACGTAGTCTTTTTGTGTTTATGAACAGTGTTTGAAGAAGGAACTGATTCATTTTCATATACTTATGGAATTTAGCCTGTACTCTATCATAACCAGAGTACAAGGCTAATTTTTAGGTTTATCTACGGAGGCAAAGTGACAGAAGGAGACTTCTACGCTAAAAGCCTTGAACTAATGTGTAGTAAATAGTTATGAAAAGCAGACATTTTGGGTACTGCACATGGATTATATACAAGTAAAATAATATATTATTAACATAAATAATATATTGCGAATTAAATGAATATACGATATGATAATTACGAAAGATCTTGAAACATGCCATGCCAAATAAAGTCACAACATTTTGAAAGGGGAAACAGTTATGACAAGTATATATAGAGGAGACTACGATGTCGTCGTTTGTGGTGGTGGAACTGCAGGGACGTTGGCTGCGATCTCTGCCGCGAGAAACGGTGCAAAAACCTTGCTGGTTGAGAAGGGCTCTTTTCTTGGAGGGGTATCAGTCACGGGTTTCTTCCCTCATAGCTTCTATGCAAATTCAGGGAAAAAGGCTGTTGGAGGTATCCCGCAGGAAATAATAGATGAGTTAACAAAACTTGATGGTACACTTGGACACCTTCGCTATGAGGGTGGGCACCTTTATACTCATACTCCTGTGGACAATGAAATTCTAAAATCAGTCTTAATCCAAATGGTTGTAGATGCCGGGGTTGATCTCATGCTGAATTCTCTTATTCAAGATATTAGCATGCAAGGATCCTATATTAGATCCTTGGTGATCAGAACAAAGGCAAAAACATTTACGGTAAATGCTAAAACTGTAATCGATGCTACTGGAGATGGGGATGTAGCCCATATGACTGGGGCACCGTTTAATCAAGGTCGTCAAGATGGTAAAATGCAGCCAGTCACCTTGATTATGAGGATAACAAATATTGACTGGGATAAACTGGTCAATGGAGTACCAACAGAAACTCCAATATTATGGGCCGAAAAACCGCGCAGCACTGCGAAGACCCCAGCTTATTTCAGAGGAATATTGACACAATGGGAAGATACAGAGGAATATAACCAGTTGTTTACAGATAAGAACCACCAGCTCTTTTGTTTATCGCCTTGGGCGACAGAAGCTACTGTTAACACTACACGTTTAATTGGAGTAGATGGTACAGACTATGATGATGTAAATACAGCTGAGATCAAGAGTAGAAAGCAAGTTCTTGAGACTTATCGATTTCTTCTAAAGTACGTTCCCGGTTTTGCCAACTCTAATCTGGTAGCTGGACATTCCCTTGGTGTAAGGGAAACTCGAAGATTTATCGGTGACTACGAATTAACTGAAGAAGATGTACTGGCAGGCCGTAAGTTCGAAGACAATATCGGTTTGGGCGCTTATCCAATTGACATGCACGATCCAAATGGAGGAAATGTAACCTTCAAACAAATCGGTGATGATGGATCCTATGGTATTCCCTATCGCTGTTTATTACCGCAGGGGGTTGAAAACCTCTTAATTGCTGGCCGTTGTTTGTCTGCCACCCATAAGGCTCTGGCATCTGTCCGGTCAATCGCCGCTTGTATGGTTATGGGGCAAGCTACTGGTCTTGCTGCTGCAATGGCTTCTAAGGACAATAAAACGATGAGGGAGGTTGATATTAAGGTATTACAGGCTACACTGCGTGAACAGGGTGCAATTTTAGAATAATGTAAGATATTTGTTATCTATCTCGGCATCGGTTTATTGTCACGTAGTCAGGGACAAAAATCTTTTGACGATTATTTTTTGGCTGTGGAATTCGTATAACTTCTCGTAAAAACAAAGATAATAGTGCCGTTTAAAATGTCCTGCTAGCTCAGATGTTCGAAACCCTAAAACGGGCTCACCACAGGCAGAGGTGATCCATAATTTCGGACGGTTAGATGAACTGAATATGGATGTCCTGAGATGTGAGCGGTGTGTCGATGGCTGTATAGGGTATGCGGTATCTTATGTACACCTTGTTGATGTTGACCATTCCATACTGAATTTCCAGTTAGCAATGGTCATTAAAATGCCCCATGTCCCCTTAGTTACTTGGGCTCGTGGAGCAGAAACTAAATTAATTATACGAGGAGGAATTCTAGATGAAAAAAGGTAAAAAATTATTAGCGGTCATCACTACATTGGCATTGCTCATTTCGACTGGGTGCGCCCAATCAAAGTCTCCAACCGCTCCTGCTGGTGAAAAGAATTATCCTACTAAGCCCGTTGAAATGACTGTTGGATTCGCGGCTGGCGGGGGAGCCGATCTCGTAACTAGGATTACAGCAGAAGCTTCTAAAAAACACCTTCCTAACGGCCAGTCAATCGTTGTATCAAATAAGACGGGAGGTAGTGGATCAATTCAGCTGGCGGAAATCTTTCAGTCAAAGGCTGATGGATACAAACTGGGATCTGTTACCACAGGGAATATAATTATGCAGCCAGTTTTAGGAAAAGCACCTTACAAAGCCACAGATTTTGAACCTATTGCTCTGCTGAATTCAGCTCCCAATCTATTGGTAGTAAGGAGTGACGCTCCTTTTAAGACATTTGAGGAATTTCTTGACTATGCGAAAAAAAATCCTGACAAATTCACTTATGGAACATCCGGGGTTGGGGATACAAAGCATGTGGCAATGGAAGCACTCAATCTCCAATATGGAATTAAAACTAAACAGGTCTCCTTTGACGGTTCCGCACAGTCCCTTACTGCTCTTCTCGGAGGGCACATCATGGCGGCAGTCGTAATGGTACAAGAAGCAAAACCACATACAGATTCCGGCAAGATTAAGGTGTTGGCGAATTTAGGTTCATCCAAAACAGATGTTTATAAAGATGCTCCCTATCTTAAAGACAAAGGGTATGCCGGATTTGATACTTGGACAGGTATTGTGGCCCCTAAGGGTACGCCTAAAGAAATTATCAATATTTTAGCTGATGCTTTTAAAAAGTCACTTCAAGAATCTCAAGTTATCGCTGATTTTAAGAAGGCAGGTACCGAACCTTCTTACGCCGGTCCAGAAGAGTTCAAGAAGATTATTGAAGCGTCTTATAAATCAGCTGAAGATGTTGTGAAGAAGGCAGGACTCGTAAAATAACAACTTTATAAAAAATTAAGTCATATGAGAAAAACTTGTTTTTTCTCATATGACTTGTGTTAGGCTGCTGCGGATTTCGCAAATTCATGCTTCAAGCTCCTCTAATCGGACCCCGCAAAATGGAATGCCATCGAGCGGGAAGAGTTGACCACTCTAGGAAAGTTACTTCAATTGAAAGCGGGGAGAGTAATGAAGAGACAAAATGCCGGCCTTTGGCTTGGGGGATTTCTTCTTATTTTCGGACTAATAATTTTTGTTCAGTCCTTTTCTTTTGATTATTACAGCAAATTTGGGCCAGGTTCTGGATTCTTGCCGCGGTGGATAAGCGGGGCTCTGATTTTGCTTACCTTTTTCTATATTATCAGGTGTATAAAAAAAGAACGAGTTACCTTTGAGGAAATTCTTCCTAAAGGAGGAGGGGCAAGA
This sequence comes from Bacillota bacterium, assembly GCA_021849995.1. Taxonomy (GTDB): domain Bacteria; phylum Bacillota; class Desulfitobacteriia; order Desulfitobacteriales; family Desulfitobacteriaceae; genus JAJZSC01. The sequence goes on from JAJZSC010000013.1 coordinate 3,773, forward strand.
AAACTTCTCCTAATTCTTTCTTCTATGGCCGGGTTCATCCTGGTTATTCCATATTTGGGTTTTCTCGTAGCAGGCACATTACTTTTGTTTGTGCTTCTCATGAATGCATATAAGTGGTATTACAGTCTTATGATTTCTGCAGGTACTTCCGTTATATTATTCTGGCTATTTGGTTCCTTCTTAGGCGTTCCGCTGCCAGTAAACTATTTTGGATTTTAAGAATGCATTGTTAGGAGGGAAAGAATGGAATCACTATTACAATTACTGCAAGGATTTGAAACAGCACTTACCTGGTGGAACCTCCTTTATTGTTTTCTTGGTGTTACCGTAGGAATGCTGGTTGGTGTAATGCCGGGGCTAGGTCCTACAGCTGGGATGGCAATTCTGCTGCCAATCACCTTTGGTATGGATCCCATACCGGCGATCATCATGTTGGCGGGAATTTTTTACGGTGCAATGTATGGTGGTACGGTTACATCAGTCCTGATTAATACACCTGGTGAGGCTGCTTCTGTTATTACCTGTATTGATGGCTATCAAATGGCCAAGCAGGGGAGAGGGGGAACAGCCCTCGGTATTGCAGCCATTGGTTCGTTTATAGGAGGATCGGTCGCCATAATGGGGCTAGCCCTGATTGGACCACCTCTAGCCGAATTTGCTTTAAAATTCGTTCCACCAGAATTTTTCTCTTTGATGATACTGGGATTAATGACGTTATTGGGCTTGATGGGAAAGTCACTGCTTAAAGGTATCACGGCTGCAGTACTAGGTTTAGTCTTGTCTTTAATCGGCATGGATCCGGTCACGGGGACAATCCGCTTTACCTTTGGGCAAATGCAGCTAATGGATGGATTTGATTTTGTAATAGTAGCCATGGGATTGTTCGGTATCTCTGAAATCTTAATTAGCGGTGAAAACAATACGGAGCTGGAGATAATCCCTAAAATTAAGGGGCTCTTTCCTAGGAAGGGAGAATGGAAACCTTCAATTCTATCGATATTAAGAGGAACCGGCATTGGATTCTTTCTAGGTCTGATACCGGGAGCTAATGCAGTAATTGCATCTCTGGTTTCATATTCAGCTGAAAAGAAACTTGCCAAGGATCCTTCCCGTTTTGGTAAGGGAGCAATAGAAGGAGTAGCAGGTCCCGAAACTGCAAACAATGCTTACAGTGGCGCTGCCCTTATTCCTTTATTCACCTTGGGTTTGCCAAGTTCTCCTACTGTAGCAGTTCTTTTGGGTGCGTTTATCATGCACGGTTTAACACCAGGTCCCGTACTTTTCCAAACAAATCCGGACTTTGTATGGTCAGTAATCGCAAGCATGTTTATTGGGAATCTACTTCTTTTAATTATGAATCTTCCGTTGGCAGGAATCTGGGCAAAGGTAGCGTTAGTCCCATATAAACTTCTGTTCCCTCTTATATTGATTGTATCCGCCATAGGGGCGTACAGTGTAAACAACAGATTATGGGATATAGGAGCCATGGTTGCCTTTGGGGTTATTGGTTACATCTTGAAAAAGTTAGACTTTCCGCTTGCACCAATGGTATTGACTTTTGTTTTGGGAAAATCAATAGAATCCTCCCTGCTCAGGTCGTTGAAAATATCTGAAAGCGGATTTCTGATATTTTTCCAGAGGCCCATTTCCGCAGCTCTAATGGGAATAACTTTGCTGATTCTTGTATTTAGTATTTATAGCGTCGCTAAGAAAAAAAGGTCAGCACTAGCAGGTGATGTTGAAATCTAGGTTGAAGGGTAAACTTTACAACTTCAAGTTATAATTATCGTTCAATTTTTGCACCCGAACTCTAATTACTAGAGTATCGGGTTGTTTTTTAAAAACAATATTTATTCAATCGTATTTATTAAAAGGGTAGGACACTAAGCTTTGTTAAATGCTCATTTTATCCTAAAATATGGCATGTATATTAAATTTAAGTTATAATATTTCCAAATACGATAAGGAGACTAAAATGGAACAAGAATTTAGAACCAAGAGTGAAAAAGTATACTTTATTTTACAAGATGAAATAATCAAAGGAATTATTCCACCCGGGACGAAATTAGTTATTTCTAAGTTGGCTAAAAGATTTGAAGTCAGCGAGATACCTGTTAGGGAAGCTCTTAAAATCCTTGCAAATGAAGGGTATGTTGTATTAACACCACATTCAGGTGTTATTGTAAGTAGTTTGTCAGAGGATGATATTAGACAAATATTTGAAATACGCATCAACCTAGAAAGTCTAGCAGCAAGATTTGCTGTAGAGCATTTGTCTAATTCACATATAAAAACACTGGAGCAAATGGTAGAGAAATCAAAAGAATTTTTGACTAATTTAGATTTAAAGGGTTATATCAAACATAATCATTTATTTCATGAGTTTATCTATCAACATTCAAATAATCAGCGGCTATTTACGATGATTAGTGAATTAATGGATTTCACAAGACGTTACCCACCATTTTTTAATAATATACAGGATGTTAATAATTCAATTCATGAACATAAAGAAATTTTACAAGCTCTAACTAGTAGAAATGCGGATTTAGTCGAGAAATTGATAAAGGATCATATAACAAGGGCATATCACGAGACAATTCGGCTTGTTAAACAGGCAAAAAGTTAATTAGAAGTTGATTGACTTCTGTTAGCGCTAGGCTGAAAAATCTCTTGACATTAATAATATTTGACGTGCGACACTTCTGTGAAGGTAGGTCGTAGTCATGTAGCAAGGACTGTCTAAGACAGTTCTTTTTGCATATAAAACCCCCCATACCACAGGTGTGATACCAAAGCATGAAAATCAAGCAGGAGGAGATGACCTATGCCAAGTGAACCGATTTTGCGGAGGTTCATAAGTTCAGCTATGGCTCCGACACAAAATGTAATGAGTGTCCAATCTTTAATGGACGGGGACAAAAAAATAGAATAAAATAATCAAATATTACATATTTTGGTAATGGGTGAAGTATATGAATGTCATTCCCTATTTAAGCGCGGAAGAGATTTATCTCTTTAACCAGGGGGAGTATTACCAAAGTTATGTAAAATTTGGAGGCCATTTAATTGAATATAACGGAATTAAAGGAACTCATTTCGCAGTTTGGGCTCCAAATTCGTTAGAAGTATGTGTTGTAGGTGACTTTAACGGTTGGTGCGGGGCCCAGCATCGAATGTCTAAAATCAGTCAAGGTGGGGTATGGGCACTCTTTATTCCGGGGCTATTAGAAGGTGAATTATATAAATACCAAATTTATGCACAGGATGGGAGAGAGTTTTTAAAGTCTGATCCTTACGCCTTTTGTTCGGAAAAAAGACCTGCGACTGCTTCTATTATTTACACACTGGGGGATTATAACTGGCAAGACGAGGAATGGTTGAAACAGAGGTTTGAAACAGATTCAAAGAGCATTCCTCTCTCTATTTATGAGGTTCATCTAGGTTCTTGGAAAAGGAAAAATGATGGAGGTTTCTACAATTACCGGGAGTTAGCCGTAGAACTCATAGACTATGTAGTAGAGATGGGGTATACCCATATCGAACTAGTGCCTGTAATGGAGCATCCGTTTGATGGTTCTTGGGGCTATCAGGTTACAGGGTATTATTCGTGCACTAGTAGGTATGGAGAGCCGAACGATCTTATGTACTTGATCGATCAATGCCATCAGGCTGGAATTGGGGTGATTTTCGATTGGGTGCCTGGACACTTTTGTAAGGATGCTCATGGCTTAGGATATTTTGATGGGACTCCTCTTTATGAGAATGAAGAACATGAACACTGGGGCACCTACAAATTTAATTTCGCTAAAACGGAAGTATGGAGTTTCCTTATTTCAAATGCGGTATTTTGGTTTGATAAATATCATATTGATGGACTACGGGTAGATGGGGTTAGTAGCATGCTCTATCTTGATTACGGAAAGGGAGAACGTCCTTGGCAACCTAATATCCATGGAGGCAGGGAAAATCTTCAAGCTGTAGCTTTTATGCAAAAGCTTAATGAAGTTGTTTTTAAATACTTCCCTGGTGTTTTAATGATTGCTGAAGAAGCTACTGATTGGCCCCTTGTTTCTTGGCCCCCTTATTTGAGTGGGCTCGGCTATAGCTTCAAATGGAATATGGGATGGATGAATGATACCTTACGGTATATGCAACTTGATTTTGATCAACGCAAATACCATCATAAGCTCCTTACCTTCTCTTTAATGTACGCCTTTTCTGAAAACTTTATCTTGCCTCTTTCCCATGACGAAGTAGTACATGGGAAAAAATCTTTGTTAGAAAAAATGCCGGGTGATTATTGGCAGCAATTTGCAGGATTAAGAAGTCTTTATAGCTACTTCATGTGTCATCCGGGGAAAAAGTTATTTTTTATGGGAGGGGAGTTAGCCCAGTTTATCGAGTGGCGTTATCAAGCAGGACTAGACTGGCACCTTCTCGATTTTGAAATGCACAGAAAGTACCAGGCGTTTACCAAAAGCATTAACCAACTCTATTTGGAAGAAAAATCATTGTGGGAAAATGACCATGAGTGGTCGGGATTTGAATGGATCGATGTCGATAATAATCAGCAGAGTATAATAATTTTTTGTCGTCGTGCTAAAAAGAAAGGCTTGCTCTTAATCCTAATAAATTTTACTCCTTCTGCTTATGACAATTTTCGGATAGGAGTACCTGTTGAGGGTACTTACAGAGAAATATTCAATTCTGACAGAGAAAGTTTTGGTGGTTCTAATCTGCTGAACATAAATATGCTTGTAGCTGAGCAGGTGCCATGGCATCAACAGGATTTTTCCTTAGAAATTACAGTTCCCCCTTTGGCTTGTGTCATACTAAAGCCTCATTTGAATACTAATGATAATACGCGACTTTTTAAAATGAATAATGACGTAACCAAAGCTGAGGGGGCATAATTATGTTCGCTGATAAGGAAAGCTTTAAAGAGGCTTACCTTGAGAAATTTGCAGAGGCCGAGGGAAAAGCCATCGAAGAAGGGACATCATGGGATAAATATCATGCCTTAGTCTTACTTCTTAAAGAAAAACTAAGTTTATGCCGCGCCCTTACAACCCAAGCTTACTCTACAGTACAAGAAAAACAAGTCTATTACTTTTCCATGGAATTTCTCATAGGGAGGCTTCTTCAATTCTATTTAGTTAATATGGGAATCGAGGACTTAGTTAGAGAAGGGCTAGCTGATTTGAAGATTGAGCTTGCTAATCTGTTAGCAGAGGAAAGCGATGCCGGTTTAGGGAATGGAGGCTTGGGAAGATTAGCTGCTTGTTTTCTAGATTCTATGTCCTTCGTGGGAATATCGGGACACGGTAACGGAATAAGGTATAAGTATGGCTTGTTTGAACAAAAGGTAATAAACGGTTTTCAGGCTGAAATAGCTGATAACTGGTTGAAAAATGGTTACCCTTGGGAAGTGCGTAAGCCAGACAAGTCCATAGTGGTTAAGTTTAAGGGGAATGTAAGGATAGAGAACATCAATGGAAAAATGATGTTTTATCACGAGAATTACGAACCCATTCTTGCTGTTCCTTATGATATTCCGGTTTTTAGTTATAGAAACCCTTTTTATATTAACAACCTTAGGCTATGGAGTGCTGAACCCATGTCAGCTGGATTTGACCTGGCTTCATTCAACCGAGGGGACTTCAGCCAGGCAATTAGCTATAAATCAGAGGTGGAAGCTATTTCCTATATTCTATATCCGGAAGATAGCAATCAAGCCGGGCGGATACTAAGGCTTAAACAGGAGTATTTCTTTGTAGCGGCGGGATTGGGTGCGATCGTCCTAAGCTATAAGAAGAGAAACAGTTCACTTAAGGATTTTGCCCGCTGGGTAGCTATCCATATTAACGATACTCATCCTGCGTTATGTATTCCAGAACTAATGCGTATTTTCATTGATGAGGAAGGTATGAATTGGGATGAGGCTTGGAGTATCACGAGCAACACCATATCCTATACGAATCATACGATTATGCCGGAGGCTCAGGAAAAATGGCCTGTTGAGATGTTTCAAAACTTGCTGCCGCGTATTTATATGATTATCGAAGAAATAGATTGCAGATTTAGGCAGAGTTTACGACAAAGGTTCCAAGATGATGATGGCCTGCAAAATAACACTGAGATTCTAAAAGATGGGTATATTTTTATGGCTAATTTAGCGGTTATTGGGAGTCATTCAGTAAACGGAGTAGCAAAATTGCATACGGAAATTTTAAAACGACAAATATTTAAGGATTTTTATAAGATCTATGAAAATAAATTTAATAACAAAACCAACGGAGTTACCCATCGAAGATTTCTTTTAGCTGCTAATCAAGATTTATCCCAGCTTATTACCGAAGTTATTGGCCCTAAATGGATAAAGGATGCTCAAGAACTGAAACAACTACATTCGTTTAAAGATGATAAGGCTTTTTTGGAGCAATTGGCTAAAGTTAAGTATATGAATAAATGTAGATTGGCAAGAGCGGTCAAGGGAAGACAAGGGATCATTTTAGATCCTTCATCCCTGTTTGATGTTCAAATTAAAAGGATTCACGCTTATAAGAGACAGCTTCTGAATGTGTTTAAAATAATGCACCTATATAACAAGTTGAAAAGTAATCCCAGTTTATTCAATGAGATGAGTCCCGAAACTTTTATCTTCGCTGGGAAAGCAGCGCCAGGGTACCATTATGCAAAAACCGTGATTAAACTGATTAACACTTTAGCAGATAAAATAAACAGCGACCCTGATGTTAAGGAAAAACTAAAGCTTGTCTTTTTAGAAAACTTCAATGTGTCGCTGGCAGAACTAATCTATCCTGCAGCAGATATCAGCGAACAGATTTCTACGGCCAGCAAAGAAGCCTCTGGCACAGGCAATATGAAATTCATGATGAACGGTGCCATTACCTTAGGGACATTAGATGGAGCGAATGTAGAGATCAGAGAAGCTGTGGGTGATGACAACATATTTATCTTTGGACTTACGGCTGAGGAAGTCCTCGAGTATCAGCGAAACCGGGGCTATATATCCTGGGATGAGTACCATACCAATTCTGATTTAAAAGAAATTGTTGATCAATTAGTTTCTGGTTTTTTCACCGAATTCGAAGGGGAATTCCGAGTGATTTACGATTCTCTTCTACTTTATAATGATGAGTTCTTTGTGCTAAAAGATTTTAGTTCTTATGTAAATGCTTATACAAGGGTTAAAAAGCTTTATCCCAACAAAGATGATTGGTATCGAACTTCCTCGGCTAATATTGCGGAATCGGGCATATTCTCTAGTGATAGGACAATTAGAGAATACGCAGAGCAGACGTGGAGGGTACCGTGTCTAAACGTTTAGGGATCAAGTTAAGATTAGCTTCTGGGTTGGTCGGCAAGATGTATTGCTCTTTTCAGGGAGGAGGTGAAGGATCATGCTAAAAAAGGAATGTATTGCCATGCTTTTAGCTGGGGGACAAGGGAGCAGACTAGGTTGTTTAACTCGTAATATAGCTAAGCCAGCAGTCTCCTTCGGTGGAAAATATCGGATTATCGATTTTAGTCTAAGTAACTGTACCAATTCAAATATTGATACGGTCGGAGTGCTGACACAATATAAGCCATTCTTACTTAATTCTTATATAGGAATGGGATCAGCTTGGGATTTGGATAATACTTTCGGTGGTGTACATATTCTTCCTCCATATGTAGGGGAAACCCAGGGAAGTTGGTATAAAGGGACAGCTAATGCCATTTATCAAAATATGGACTTTATTCATCATTATAATCCTGATTATGTCCTAATCATTTCAGGGGACCACATTTATAAGATGGACTACTCCGCGATGTTGAAGTTTCATAAAGAAAAAGAATCGGAAGTCACTATTTCTACCGTCGAAGTTGCCTGGGAGGAGGCTCCACGTCTTGGCATTATGACTGTTGATGAAAATAGCCGAATTCTAAAATTTACGGAAAAACCTTCAGAACCTGAAAGTAAGCTTGCTTCCATGGGTGTTTATATTTTCGATTGGTCAGTACTAAAGGATGCCTTACTTGAGGATGAAGGTGATCTTGAATCTGATAATGATTTTGGCAAAAATGTGATACCGAGGCTGCTAAGACAGGGCACAAAGCTTTTTGCTTTCAAGTTTCAGGGTTATTGGCGAGATGTTGGTACAATAGAAAGTTATTATGACGCTAATATGGAGTTACTGAATGGAGCTAACTCATTAGACATTTTTGACCCAGAATTTCGGATATTTTCCAATGAAGGAATTCTATCCCCTCAATTTGTAGGTTCAAAAGCTAGGATAGAGAATAGTCTGGTAAGTAATGGCTGTACAATTTTAGGAGAAGTTAGTAATTCTATCTTGGCACCAGGTGTGTATGTTGGGGAAGGGGCTAAAGTAAAAGATTCCATTATACTGCATCATACTAAAATTCATGAAAATTGCTTTGTACAAAGAGCCATTGTTGGCGAGAACGCAGAAATTATGAGTCAATCCTGTATTGGAGTGCAAGCAAAAGGACATCTAGAGCAAGCGGGTATAACAGTCGTTCAAGACCATCAAGTGATCCCCCAAGGGTCAGTCATAAAAGAGGGTAGAAATGTCTACAGAACCCGGTAATGGTGCAGAAAGGGAGGGGGAAAAATGCATAGCGTGATAGGACTCATTTTTGGTAATACCCGTTCCGACATCCTGCAAGGCTTAGCACAAGATAGGCCTATAGCAGCTGTCCCTTTTGGAGGAAGATACAGGCTGCTAGACTTTGCCTTGTCCAGTATGGTCAACTCCGGAATAAGAACTGTAGGATTGGTTACTCCTCACCATTACAGGCCGGTACTTGATCACTTAGGGGCTGGAAAGGATTTTTCTCTTGATCGTAAAGCAGGTGGGCTATTTATTTTACCTGGAGCTATTCACGGTTTGATAGGGGATAAAAGTAAGTTTCGTATTAAGGATATTTGCCTCAATATTGAATTTTTACAAAAAGACTTTTCTGAAAACGTTGTGATCAGTTACTGCAACCAAGTATATAACATAAATTATAGAGACGCACTAGAGTTTCATAATCAAAAACAAGCTGATATTACGTTGATTTATAAAGAAACGGACGACCCTCTAGACATGTCCGGCAGGGTAATCCTATATATAGGAAAAGACCAACACGTACATAAGTTGCAGGAAAAATATGAGGATGACCCCACAGAACAGGCTCAACCATATTTTGTCGATATGTTGATTATTCGACGAACGCTTTTATTAGATATTATTCAAGGTTATAAATGTATTGAAAACATCGATCTGTTGGATGCCCTTAGAGATAACTTAACTACACTTAAGGTTTACGGTTACAACTTTACTGCTTATATCGGGAGAATCGATTCTATAAAAGATTATTTCGATCGAAATATGGACCTTTTTAAACCAGAAATCCGCAAGGAACTCTTCCTGAGCAGGGACAGAATTCATACTAAAATTAGAGATAATCCACCGACTAAATACGGTTCTAAAGCTAAAGTTAGCAATTCTCTACTTGCGAGTGGGTGTTGTATTGACGGGGAAGTGGAGAACTCTATTCTATCGCGAGGAGTGGTCATTAAGCCAGGATGTATGATAAAAAATAGTATTATTATGCAGAAATGCATAATCGGTAAAAACGCAGTTCTGGAGAATGTTATTCTGGACAAATTTGTTGAGGTAAATGAAGGGAATGTTTTAAAAGGAAGTGAAAATAATCCTTTAGTTCTTTATAAAAAGACAGTAGTCTAACAAGCGGTCGTAGGGAGAGATGGGGAGAATATGAGGGTTCTATTTGTAACTGCAGAGGCTGACCCTTTTGTTAAAACGGGTGGACTTGGTGAGGTAGCGGGCTCTTTGCCTGTCGCACTACAAAAACAAGGTGTTGATGTGCGTGTCATCATGCCCAAATACAGCAGGATTTCTGAAAAGCTTAAGTGTGAGATCAAACATATTACCCACTTTCAAGTCCCCTTAGCCTGGCGTAAACAGTATTGCGGGCTGGAGGAAGCAACCTATGAGGGAATTCAGTATTATTTTATAGACAATGAGTATTATTTTAAACGTACCGGTATCTATGGAGATTATGATGAGGCAGAACAATATACTTTCTTTTGCAGGTCAGTTTTAGAAAGCCTTACCCATCTGCCCGGGTTCAAACCGAATATTATTCATTGTAATGACTGGCATACTGCAATGATTCCGTTTATGCTAAAAGAATTTTACGGCAGAGAGCCGCTTGGGTATGATATCAAAACGGTTTTTACTATCCATAACCTCAAATATCAGGGGATTTTTACTAAGGACGTATTGGGAAATATTTTAGGGCTCGGTGATGAGTTTTTTACTTCGGAAACACTTGAATTCCACGGCGCGGTTAATTTTATGAAAGCGGCGCTACTTTATGCAGATCAGATTACGACGGTAAGCCCCACCTATGCTAAAGAAATCCAATCCCCTTATTACGGTGAAAAACTGGAAGGGCTGCTAAAAAAGAGAAGTGAAACTCTTATTGGTATACTAAATGGCATAGACTACGAAAAATATGATCCTCAAACTGACACCTATATTTTTGTGCCTTACCAGGCTTCCTCGAGAGAAAAAGATGCTAATAAAAAACAGTTACAGAGCTTAATGGGGCTGCCAGTCAGGGGAGATATACCTTTGCTTGGTATTGTTTCCCGATTGGTGGATCAGAAGGGTTTGGATCTATTAGCACACGTTCTGGAAGAGATTTTGGATCAGGACATTCAAATGGTAGTTCTTGGTTCGGGAGAACAGAAATATGAGGAGATGTTCCGCTTTTTTGCTGCCAAATACCCGGAAAAGCTAGCAATAAATATAATGTTTAGTGATGAACTTGCCCACAAAATATATGCAGGTGCGGATATTTTTCTGATGCCTTCCCTTTTTGAACCCTGTGGCATTGCTCAAATGATAGCCATGAGATATGGCACAGTCCCTGTTGTACGTGAAACTGGAGGACTTAGAGATACAGTTATACCTTTCAATGAAAATACAGAGCAGGGGAATGGCTTCAGTTTCCCAAACTACAATGCGCATGAATTACTATTCACAGTGCAGAGTGCGGTTAGGTTATTTAAAGAAAAGCCTTCAGTCTGGGATAGAATCAAAGAAAACGCCTGTCAAAGCAACTTTAGTTGGAACAGATCTGCTTTGACATATATTGAACTTTATCAATCCGTCTTGTCGACCGCGTTATAGCATTTATTCACTGGGGAGGATAGGATGGAATTTTCGGCATACCACAATTCCCATGACTTGTTTTTTCGAAATCCATTTGGAGCGGTAACTTGTGGTCAGAAGATTGTTTTCCGCTTGGGAACATGTTCAGACATTTCCATTGAGGGGTGTTACCTCCGCCTTTGGGAAGGGGATAAGGAAAAAATCCTACCCATGAATAAAAAGATAATAACTGATAATGAACTTGCTTCCTTCTCTGAAGCCGAGAGGTGTTGTCCTGAAATCAAGGTGTCTTTTGAAAAGGTATCTTTTGAAGTGGAATATAGGACAGCCGATGAGCCAGGGTTAGTTTGGTATTATTTTATCATTCCTGTTGATTCTAAAACCTACTATTTTGGGAACAATCCAGCAAGGGCCGGTGGAGTGGGCAAGTTATGGGAACAAGAGCCTCCTGCCTACCAGGTTACTGTACATTTACCAATGAAGGTTCCGCAGTGGTACAAAAAAGGTGTCATGTACCAGATTTTTGTTGATCGGTTTTATAATGGGAATGAAAATGGCAGCATTCTTCGCCCCAGGAAAAAATCACTTATCCATAGCGACTGGTATGATACTCCTTTTTATATCAAAGATGGGCAAGGTAGGGTCATTCGTTGGAACTTTTTCGGGGGAAATCTTAAAGGGGTGTTAAAAAAGCTTCCGTATCTTAAGGAATTAGGTGTTAGTATCATCTATTTTAATCCAATATTTGATTCATCGAGTAATCATAAATATGATACTGCGGATTATTTGCATATTGATCCGATGTACGGAGACGAATCGGATTTTGAGCTTCTCGTCAAAGAGTCTGCTAAACAAGGAATCTCTATCATTTTGGATGGGGTCTTCAGCCATACTGGAAGCGACAGTATTTATTTTAATAAATATGGGAATTACCCAGGTTTAGGTGGGTATCAGTCTCCAGATTCCCCATATTTTAAATGGTATAAGTTTAAAGAGAATCCTGATAAATATAAGTGTTGGTGGGGAGTGGAGGATCTTCCTGAAGTCGATGAAATGGAACCATCCTATCGGCAATTTATTTATGGGGCAGAGAATAGTGTAATTAAAAAATGGATGCAGCTAGGGGTCAAGGGCTGGCGGCTCGATGTTGCTGATGAGCTTCCTGACGAGTTCATCAAGGAACTGCGCCAAGCGATGAAGCAAACTGAGCCTGACTCAGTTCTTATAGGAGAAGTTTGGGAAGATGCATCCAATAAAATAAGTTATGGCAAAAGTCGAGAGTATCTTTGGGGAGAGGAACTTGATTCTACGATGAATTATCCCTTTCGGGAGATATTTCTCCAATTTATCCTAGGTGACCTCGATGCTCAAATAGTCGATAAAAAGGTTATGAGCTTATATGAGAACTATCCTCGGGAGAGTTTTTATGCTGCGATGAATCTCATTGGGAGCCATGATCGGGCACGGATTTTGACTCTCTTGGGGGAGGCGCCACCTGAAGAGGAAATGTCTATCGCAGAACGGGAAAGCTTTAGCCTATCCGCCGCAGCTAGGAATCTGGCTGTTCAACGGTTAAAACTCCTT
>JAJZSC010000457.1 GCA_021849995.1 Bacillota bacterium
ATCCCACACCCGGTGGATTCTCCGGGTGTGGGCATAATAGCTCCGTATCGGATGGATAGATAGTTAATTGCTTTTGGTAGGCAATCCAATTTAGTCCTTGGGTTGGTTTGGGGATGGTGGTATAATTGAACTACCAAATTGAACGAGGAAGTGCCAGTATGGACAATGAAAAATTTCAGGAGTTCATGGCAAACCAATTTGCCAAGATGTTCAAAGAGCTTCAAGATTTTAAGAAGGATGTAACAACTGAGTTCACAGACATAAAATCTGAAATAAAAGCAATCAAAACTGAACTAAGTGAAGTCAAACAATCTCAAGTACGAATGGAAACGGAATTTGGAAAGAAGCTTGACGTTCTTTATTCCGATTGGCGTGAAACGCAAAAGAAATTTAACGAAGAAGAAAAACTGAGCTTCAGATTTTTGGCACTAAGGTGGAGGCTCTACAAATGGAATCAACTAAACACGATCAAGAGATAAAGGATCTCTACCTGGTTAAAGCATCAAAAGAATAGGCTAGGAATTATTTATGATCAGCGATAAATTTACTATTGATGACATTCACCAAATTAGATATGAAAACTACGAGAACACAAAAGATATGAAACCGGAGGAACTGATATCTCGCAAATCGGTATCTGCTTGTTTCGTTAAGAATATTTTGTATTTCATATACCATAATCTCTACGGATATTTGAAATTGTTTCCGATGCTGATTTGATATTTCCTTTAACGAAATCCGCATATCCTTTTTCCAGCTCGGCATTCAACCCGGCTTCGGTTAAATCAGCCGTTCCTACAGGTTTTATGGCATGGAGTTTCACATCAAAAGGAATTCCTCTCTGCATAACAACTTGTTTCAAAAATATATTTACTGCATTCGATACCGGAATACCCAATTGGTCCAGAATCGTTTCTGCCTGCTCTTTAGGCTGTCTCTTTAAGCTGGCGGCTTCGGCGAAACCCTCCACTGGAGGCTTTCGTGTTGGAGCGAAGTAATTTGAGCGCTAGTTTGGTCCGCGCAGCTTACCAAGTGACTGGTGTAAACCAAAATCCTGGAGACATCCCTAATTTCTCATCTAATTGGTTCTACATCTTGACAATTGATCTACACTCACAGCTTAGCCATCGCCTGCTCCATTACCTTTTCATCCCGAACTCTCAACACTACTTGAGCCTGTTCATTTTCTTTCTCAACAAAAGCGTACATATACTCAACAACAACGCCTTCTTGAACGAGTTTATTTAAGACTTCCGCAAGCCCTCCGGATCTGTCAGGTATCTTTAACGCCCACACCGGGGCCAAAGCAACAACACATTCTCTTTCTCTTAATTTAAAGGCAATTTGTTCAGGCTGGTCCACAATGATGCGCAAAACTCCATAATCCTTGGTATCAGCCAACGAAAGAGCACGTATGTTAACATTCAATTCAGTTAAAATATTTAATACCTCTGCTAAGCGACCCTTAGCATTTTCCAAAAAGATCGAAAGCTGCTGCACACTTATCCCCCCCTGGATATCCTATTAATCGACAAAATTATAAAGCCTTTCCATCCTACCTATAAAGATATACTACATTTTTCTCTTATCTAAAACCCTTTTAGCTTTTCCTTCACTTCTAGGTATGCTTTTGGGCTCTACTAACTTTACCTTGACAGATATTCCAGCAATCTCTTCAATCCTCTTTTGCAGGGCTTGCTGAAGCTGTTCTAATTGGCGAACCTCGTCAAAGAACGTCTGAGCATTGACCTCTACCCAAACCTCCAACTGATCGAGGTTTCCAACTCGCTCGACTACAAGAAGGTAATGTGGTTCGATTCCACCTACTGATAGTATAGCCTCCTCAACCTGGCTTGGGAAGATGTTTACTCCCCTGATAATTAGCATATCGTCTACCCGCGCAGATACACGGTTCATGCTCCATCCCTCATGACCACATGAGCAACGACCGTAATGGATAGTAGTTAAATCTTTCGTCCTGTACCTCAGAACTGGAAACGCTTCTTTTTCCAAACTAGTTAGTACTAATTCTCCGGACTGGCCTTCTTCAACCGGGAGTCCTGACTCATTTAACACTTCCGGATAAAAATGTTCATCTATGTGCAAGCGGCCTTCCGGACACTCCATGGCAACTCCTGGCCCCATAATCTCACTTAACCCGTAAATATCATAAGCTCTCAAACCCAAGCGTGCTTCTATCTCTTCCCTCATACCTTCGGTCCATGGCTCCGCCCCGAATATTCCAATTCTTAACTTTAGTTCATCCCGGAAAATCCCCGCTTCCTCCATGCTCTCTGCCAGATATAAAGCATATGATGGAGTACAAGCAAGCACAGTAGTCCCAAAATCACGCATGAGCATCAGCTGCCTGCTGGTATTCCCACCGGAGATCGGAATAACCAAGGCCCCAAGCTCCTCACAGCCATAATGCAAGCCCATCCCACCCGTGAATAAGCCATATCCGTAGGCAACCTGAACAACGTCGCTTTGAGTAATACCTACTCTTTTTAGAGAATTCGCAACTATTTTTGCCCATAATTTAATGTCTTTTTGGGTATATCCAACCACGGTTGGCTTGCCAGTGGTTCCAGATGACGCATGAATTCTAACTATGCGTTCCATAGGCTCTGCAAAGAGGCCGAAGGGATAGTTTTCTCTTAAATCTTCCTTACTGGTTAAAGGGATACGCTGAAAATCCTTTAAAGCTTGGATATTACCTGTTTCTCTAATACCCACTTGCTTTAGTTTTTGCTGATAATAGGGAATCTTTAGAATACGCTCCACGGTCTGTCTTAGCGATTCAAGCAACTTCTCTTCATACACCATCTTTATCCTCTCTTTCCGTCAACCTTAATCCCTACCGAGAATAACTAGATCACAAGTGCTATAGTGGTATAATAAAGACTAGATTCAAACTGATGTAATACAGTTTGTGTTATCATAACCTGCTTAGAAAGCTGTTGTCAATACTCCTAATGTGCACGAAATGTGCACTTCCCAGTGAAAAGCTTAATAAAATTTACTTGCCAAAAAGGCACCCTCTAGGGTGCCCT
>JAJZSC010000458.1 GCA_021849995.1 Bacillota bacterium
TCCTATCGGCCTGGGGGCCCGCGATACCCTAAGATTTGAGGCAAAATTGCCATTGTACGGTAATGAGCTAAGTGAAACAATTACCCCATTGGAGGCTGGTCTAGGGTTCTTTGTTAAACTTGACAAACCTGACTTTATTGGCAAGGCCCCACTTTTGATACAAAAAACTGAGGGGGTCCCCAGAAAACTTGTCGGACTTGAAATGGTCGAACGGGGAATTGCCCGATCCCATTATCCTGTCCAGAAAAATGAGGAAGAGATAGGGTTTGTAACATCCGGTTCATTTTCACCCAGTCTGAATAAGAATATCGCTTTAGCCTTGATTAAAAGCGAACATGCAATCCTTAATGAGGAAGTGGATGTTGTAATCAGAGGAAAATCTGTAAAAGCTAAACTTATCTCCACACCATTTTATAAACGTAAGTAAACATTAATTTGTTCTCACTACTTAACGATTCATAGACTGTACTCAGCTGCTAATAAAAAATGACGGAGGATGATTTTATATGAATCCAACAAATCTTAAGTATGCTAAAAGTCATGAGTGGGCCAAACTTGAAGGAGATATCGCCACTATTGGAATTAGTGATCATGCCCAGGAAAGTTTGGGAGATGTAGTATTTGTAGAATTGCCTGGAAAAGGAGTTAAAATCAGTGCTGGTAAATCTTTCGGAACGGTAGAATCAGTAAAGGCAGTGTCTGAAATCAATGCACCTGTGAGTGGGGAGATAATCGAATTCAATCAAACAGTTCTCGATTCTCCGGATATTCTTAATAGTGATCCCTATGGAGATGGTTGGTTAATTAAAATAAAAGTAGAAGTCGAAGATCTGACAGCTATTAACCTGTTGATGGATGCCGAAGATTATGAAAGGTATCTGGCTGAGGAGGAGCATTAAAATGAACTATGTTCCGAATACAGCTGCCCAGCGGGAAGAGATTTTAAAACGAATCGGAGTCAAATCTGTAGAAGATTTATTGGCAGATATTCCGCAAACTGTTCGATTAAACCGGCCCTTGGCTGTGGAAGGAGGAATGTCTGAACAAGAATTGGTCAGACATGTAAAAAACCTTGTCAGCCTAAACGGGAATACCGAGGAATATAGTTCCTATCTTGGAGCAGGTGCATATGAACATTACATTCCAAGTTTTGTGGATCAACTACTGCTAAGATCAGAGTTTTATACAGCCTATACACCTTATCAGCCGGAAATAAGCCAGGGGACTCTTCAGGCTATCTATGAATACCAGTCGTTAATCTGTGAACTTACAGGGATGGATGTTTCCAACGCGTCTATGTATGACGGGGCATCTGCTTTAGCGGAAGCTGCCCTGATGGCTTGTGATGCAACACGCAGGACTAAGGTTCTGGTCCTGCAGACAGTTCATCCGGAATACAGGGAAGTATTAGCTACCTATTTGCGTTCACGCAGTTTTGAAATGATGGAGGTTCCATACAAAGAAGGATGTTCTGATTTAGATAATGCAGAAAAACTTCTGACAGAGGAGATTGCCTGCCTCGTTATTCAAACTCCTAATTTTTTCGGCAGTATTGAAGCTGGGGAAGAGCTTGCCCGGCTGGCTCATAGCAAAGGGGCCTTGTTGGTGGTAGCAGTGAACCCGGTTTCCCTAGGACTCTTGAAGCCCCCGGGAGAATATGGAGCAGATATTGTAGTAGGGGAAGGGCAAGCATTCGGAAATCCTCTTAACTTTGGTGGTCCATATTTGGGCTTTTTAGCCTGTCGTGACAAACATGTCAGACGTATGCCAGGAAGAATAGTAGGGGCAACCAAAGATCGAAACGGAAAGAAGGGTTTTGTACTTACCCTGCAAGCCCGGGAACAACACATCAGGAGGGAAAGGGCTACCTCGAATATCTGCTCAAATGAAGCACTCTGTGCGCTGGCGTTTACGATTCATTTAAGCGCTTTGGGTAAGGCAGGGTTATCTAATCTCGCTTATCTAAACCTTCAGAAGGCTCATTATGCTGCCAAACAGATTTCCTCCTTGCCGGGAATGAACTTGGCTTTTGAAGCACCGTTTTTTAATGAATTTGTAATAAAAACTGAAATTAATCCAAGTAAGATAAATCAAGAGCTTATAAAACACAAGATCGTCGGAGGACTTGATTTATCCCGGTTCTATCCGGAACTGGCTAACCACCTACTCTTCTGTGTAACCGAGACCAAGACTAAAGAGGATATAGACCGGCTTGTGACCAGATTGGGGGAGCTTAGATGAAAGGGTTAGAACCACTAATCATCGATTATAGTGTTAAAGAACGTACTGCGGTGGGCTTGCCGAGCTGCGATGTTCCGAGTGAACCAATTGAGGCTCTTATTCCTGCGGATTTTATCAGGCGAGATTCTCCCTATCTGCCAGAAGTCGCTGAAGTAGATCTGGTCAGGCATTTTACCCGGCTTTCAAGTTTTAACTACGGTCTTGATACCGGCTTTTATCCACTGGGTTCTTGTACAATGAAATATAACCCAAAGGTTAATGAGATGCTTTCCCGGCTTCCGGGTTTTGCTAATCTTCATCCTTATCAACCTAAGGAGCTTTCACAGGGAGCACTTAGGCTGATGTTTGAGCTTCAGCAGGATCTTTGTGAAATTGCTGGAATGGATGAATTTACTCTGCAACCTGCTGCCGGGGCGCATGGGGAAATGACCGGGATCCTGATAATAAAAGCTTATCATGCAAAAAGAAAAGATAACAAACGAACTAAGGTAATTGTTCCTGACTCAGCTCACGGAACCAATCCAGCCACCGCTGCTATGGCAGGCTATGATATAGTCCAAATTCCGTCAAATGAACGTGGAGGAGTAGATCTCAAAGCTTTAAGAGAGGCAGCAAACGAAGATGTTGCAGCCCTAATGTTGACGAATCCGAACACCCTGGGCCTGTTTGACGAAAACATTCTGGAGATTGCTCAAATCATTCATGATGTAGGTGGACTTTTATATTATGATGGTGCAAATGCCAACGCTATTATGGGAATCGTACGTCCTGGGGACATGGGGTTCGATGTTGTACACCTAAACTTGCAT
>JAJZSC010000459.1 GCA_021849995.1 Bacillota bacterium
CTGTATTCTGTTCATATTCACAATATTTATACTTCAAAATAATCTTCTAGTAATTCTTCGTCGAATAAGTCCATGACCATAGATACGAAACCTTCAGTACTATTTGGATCAATATCACCATCAAAAATATATCTAAAACCTCTTCGTGCATACCATTTCCATTTTTCATATAAAGCCTCGGTTGTTAGATACCTTTCGTTTATAGAATATGCCAAATACCTCAAATGCGAGATAATATAGGTTCCAATTCCCAACTGTTGAAACTCTTTAGCAACCGCCAGCCTAGCAAGGTCTAATGCATCCCTAGGAGCAGTCCCTGCTTCCTCAAATTCAATTGGAAGCCTATGAAGAGTAAAATAGGCAATGAGCTTATTTTCATAATACATTAACGTGGTACTTGCTTTCCGACTAATGTGCTCAAAATAAGCTTCATCCTTTAAGTAGGACTCCATTGACCCATTTTAGAATATCCTAACATAAGGTAGTTCAGCAAACAATAAATTTTTACTGAAGCCCAAAAGAGAATTCTTTTTTTGCTCGAAATTCCGGAACCCGCGAAAATACAGGATGTTTCCCTACAGAAGGGAAAAAAACAGTAGACACACGCCAAGTTATCCACAAGTGCCTCAAAGCCTTATTCGACAAGGGTTTTAGGCACTTCTTGTCCTTCAGACTGTCGAACCCGAGTATCATCTAGTATTTTATTCCAAAAGAGAAACTACCTCTCTGATAACGCCATCTTCCACAAACTCTTGATAACGAACCCTCTTCGGATCCATAAAATATCCTAAAATCTTACCAGAGTCCACCAGCGTATCATCAACATCGTCTTGGACATAACTTGCATAACTACTCCAACTATACTGATTTGGCCGCTCCACCATATCAGCCTTCACCGGATTTAGATGAATATTACGACTAACTTCAAGATAATAAGGATCGTTCTCAACCAGTTCCCACCGTGCGAAAGCGTCCTTGGCAAAGATGCCCCACAAAGCTGTATTTATGGTTAAAGTAGACTGCATAGTCCTTGTTCAGGTGATACATGATTTTGCTGATGTCCACATTAAGCGTTTCAATCAATAAATGAACATGATTGTCCATTAAACAGTAAGCATGCAGAATAAACGGATGTATCACCTTTAATCTCCTTAGGATAATTAGATAAAACTCTCTATCCTCGTCATCACGAAAGATATTGTGTTGGTGATTACCCCGACACATGATATGATAAGTATCTCCAGGAACCCAAACCCTTTGTTTCTAGGCTTACTCCCACCTCAACCAAAGCCTCTTTTAATCAATTTTATCATAACATTTAGTAAATATGCACCACACCTATGAACTAAGAACCTAAGCTAGCTCCGTAAAGTTTACCATCTTGCTTACTTAAATGACCTCAGGATCATCAACTGATAGCTAAAATGTCGAAATATCCAATAAAAGAGAGGTTCCAGGAACCTACGCGGAACAGTGACCATCGGGAATTGTTCCGCCGAGTACGACAATATTCGGGAAGTATTCGGGAAGTACCAGTCCCCTCCCGAGCGAAGCGAGGCGAGCATTTGCTTTACGTTGAGTCTTTAATTGCTGATTGCAATCTCAACACCCGTATTAATTATCTCTTTAACAAGTCCGTCTGGTTCTAATAGGTCATTCGTAGTAAAAGCTAATGGCTGTAAATCCACACCATAGTCTGTTGCCGTTAAAAACAATAGTCTAAACCTGTCAATTGGCTCCATTCCAATAAAGTCATCAGAAAAAACAGCTAAATCAATATCACTCTCGCTATTAAATTGTTGTCTTGCATATGACCCAAAGAGTATAGCTTTTTGTATCTTGATCTGATTACCAACTCTGTTTAAATAATCCACGATTACTTCTTGTATTGACTGAGGGACTGTAGCCATAAAAACACCTCCTCAGCCTTCGTGAGTACCTCTCTAGCTTTTATCTCCGTAACAGTTGATGATATTTGCTGTTTGTAGTCTGGATACCTTTCTGCAATATAATAAAATAGAAGATCCGAAAAGAAGGATTTGTAACTGTCTACCTTTATGTACAAGCCCTCAGCCTTTGATTTGATTTGTTCAATCTCTATCAGGTCTTTAAAAATAAGCCAAATATTATGAGTTCTTGCTGGTTCCCGCTCTAGATATAAAACATAGAGGCCTTTTACTATTTTCTCAACCGCCTGTTGTGACATGAATGCAACATATGTATATCTTCCTGTTTGCTGCATAGCACGGGCAGTCTCAAGATCATAGATAGCTTTACTTTCCCAATACTTAAACTTCTCAAGAGCATCCAAATAAAAACACCCTCTCAAATTATTTACAACCATATTATACCAGTAATACGGTTGTAAATAAAGCCAGTAATTATGTTGGTAGCACTGGATGCGCCAACTTTATCCTTAGAATGTTACTTAAGTATAGTATGAAACATTGAGTGAGAAAACGGGAGAGCAGATTATGCTCTCCTTTGCAACTTTTGTCGAATCATGAGGGGGACAGTCCCCGATGGCGAGGCGGGACGCCGAGCCCGATCTTCCAAAGTCTTAGCTGTATCCACCAAGGATGGTAAAAGTCCCCTCATATATGAATTGAAACTACTCCAATGATATTCCTTGGGATGGGCTACCATCCCTGCTTTGACTGGATTTAAGTGTATGTATTGATTAATCGCCAAGAAGTACTGGTCATCATCAATTATCTCCGATCGGAAACGTCCTTGCATCAGCTGCCCTATGAACGGATATTTCTTATTGAAGTAAATTGCATATTTCATGTTCAACAGCTTCATGATCTTTCCGGGTTCTGTATCTATAGTTTAGAAAATGATTTTAATCCAAGACTAATTTTAAATGTCGAAATATCCGAGAAAAGACAGGTTCCAGGAACCTGCGCGGAACGGTGACCATGGGAACTGTTCCGCCGAGTATGGGGATTCGACAATATTCGGGAAGTACCAGTCCCCTCCCGAGCGAACTGATGCTTCGACCAAGATTATTAAGGCTAGAGGCTCAAAAGCTAGGGGCTAGCCTAGT
>JAJZSC010000014.1 GCA_021849995.1 Bacillota bacterium
TTATCATTCTTAGTTTTCTTAATCTTTACCACTTATTATATACTTTCAAGGGGACACACATTTAATGTTACCTTTATATGCAATCGGGGTCCTGTTATCTTTTACAATGACAGGCTTGGGTATGGCCCAACATACTTGGCACACGAAATCTAATACATGGAAGACAGATACAGCAATATTTCTATTTGGTGGACTTTTATCATTCTTAGTTTTCTTAATCTTTGTGGTCACTAAGTTTACTCAAGGTGCCTGGGTTGTTTTTATTGTTATGCCAATTCTAGTTTTATTTTTTAGATCAATTACTAAAATTTACAGATCTGAAGTTGAAAATCTTTCTATTTCTGATGAAGCAATTAAGGAGTTCCATGAAAATATAGAGCGTATAAAGCGTAGGAGAAGACATAACGATATATCGGAGTACCGGCAAAAAATCGTTGTCCCAGTTTACGACCTTAATATGATAGTACTTAAAACTCTAAAATACTCCTATTCTCTAACTCCTTTGGTTGTGGCAGTGCATGTGGCCTCTGACCCCGAGCGGGAAAAGAAAATAGTTCGCCATTGGTCAGAGCATAAGATTGAAATTCCATTAGAAATAGTTGAATCCCCTTATAGGGCTACTGTATATGATTTCCTCAAATACTTGGACAAATTAGAAGAGAGTGGACGCTTTGAAACTATAACTGTAACTATTCCTGAGTATGTCCCAAATAAAATACACCATAATCTACTTCATAACCAAACAGGGCAGCTAATAAAGCTAATGCTTTTACTGAGGAAAAATATACTAGTGACGAGCGTTCCCTATCATCCATCGGCTGAAACCTAACCTTTAGACCACTGTCTGAGGAATTTTGGCAATAAGCTTTTGGTTAAATTACGAAAACCTGTGTACATTGGTCTGCTCATACGGTCATTTGAGAGGGGCGAGAAATTCGCTCCTGCTTTATTCTTTTATCTGGGTTAAAGAAGCTTAAAGAAAGTATTACTGAAAATTTAAATTACGTAAATTAAAATTAACAAAAATTAAATGATTACAATAACTGAAAAAATCCTGAGTTATAACCATATTAAAATAGAGAAATGAAATAATAAATAATGAAAGCAATGAGGGGATAAAGCTATATGGAGAAAAGTGCACAGAGGCAAAGAATCCGTAAGGCTCTTATACTAATTTCCTTTCTCTTCTTTCCAGTATCTTTGTACTATTTTTCCCCTGCGCTCATCATAGAGGGAGCGGCCAAGGGAATAGCAGTTGGCAGTTTTATCGTATTTTCTTTACAGTTGATTACCTCACTTCTTCTAGGTCGAGCCTTTTGTGGTTGGATGTGTCCTGGGGCAGGGTTACAGGAAGCTTGTTTTTCTATCAAGAATAAACACGTAAGGGAGAATAAGCTCAGGTTAATTAAGTATTTTATTTGGGTTCCCTGGATTTCCTTAATTGCCTGGCTAGCCATAAAAAAGGGTGGATTTAACTTAATTGAACCGTTATATGGTACTACTAGCGGAATATCGTTATCAGATTTACAAAGCTTTATTATCTATTACATTGTTGTTGGGTTAATCACTCTGACCGCGTTTTTATTTGGGAAACGCGCTTTTTGTCACTATCTTTGTTGGATGGCTCCATTTATGGTTATTGGTCAGATAATACGTGAAAAGTTAAGGCTGCCGGGCCTTAGGTTGAAAGCAAATAGTCATAATTGTTCAAGTTGCCAAAAGTGTAACAGTGTCTGTCCGATGAGTCTGAATGTTCATGGGATGGTTAAGAGTAACTCAATGAGTAATGTTGATTGCATATTATGTGGTACTTGTATAGACTCCTGCTCAAACAAAGCTCTTTCGTATAGACTGTTCAGATACTAAAATATAAAAGCCAGCTTTTGCTGGCCTTAATCTTTAGAGTACTTATCGTTTGTTAACCGCCCATCACCGGTAATCGGGATTGCTTCGCCCAAAAAGGTTGGTTCTGGCTTTAAAACATGGACGAAAAAGAAGTCTTTGTTTCTGGCTATCATTTCTCTGAATTCGTAATAGCGCATTCCCTTATAAGTAAAGTCTACTGAAGGAATACCATAGGCCTCGATTCCCATTTTACGGGCAATATATACGGCCCGCATCAAGTGATACTCTTGCGTTACAATGATTAATTTTTTGACTTCGAAAATATCCCTAGCCCGATAAATGCTTTCATACGTGCTAAAACCGGCATGATCCATAAAGATATCCTCGTTTTTGACCTGCTTATTCATTAAGTAGCTCTTCATGCTGTTTACTTCATCATAGTTCACACGACCATGGTCACCTGTTACAAGAATTTTGGGGGCTTTCTTTTTGGAATATAACTCTATCCCGGCATTTAAACGATCTTCAAGCATATTTGACGGTCTGCCATCAGGATAGACATAGGCACCTAATACCATTACAGCGTCGGCTTCCGGTACATTTTCCATTGCATAAATATATTTTGAACCTATGCTTTTTACATAGCCGTCTATACTTAAAATCGTAATTGATAAAACTAAAGTCAGGGAAATTAAAGATACCAGAGCTATCACTACTTTGCGTTTCATAAGCCACGTCCTTTTTTCATTTTAGAAAGTGTCTTTTTAAGATCTTCGTATGCCCAAAGGCTCAGCGTCGGCCAGAAAATTCTTTAGCATATCTGAAAGTATATCTTTCAGCGTGCAAAACTATCTAGACGGCCGCAGCGCCAATTGCTCAGCGCCAGCCAAGATCTTTTCATTTCCGTAGCAATTCTTTATGCTAACATTATATATAATTAATAAGCGGGATTGAACTCCCAATTGTATCCTGTCCTGACCTGCTTTAATTCCTAAAGTTGAAGCATTAACTTCAAGATCAAGTTTCCAATCGGCACAAAGGGTTAAATCGCCTTGCCCAGATTTTGTCTCTAATGTATAATAAGATAATTATCAGAAGTTATATTTCTCTCGGGAGGATCCAATGTTTGAATTGTTTCGCCCTTCATTTCAGGCAAAGTCCCTTGATTGCATTCCAGTAAATAAATTAGTTACGGACGGGATTAAGGGGTTAATAATTGATCTTGATAACACTATGACACCTTGGAATGACCTAGAGGTAGGACCTAAGGTTTCACGCTGGTTTCAAGACGTTCAAGCAGCCGGAATCAAGGTTTGTATTGTATCTAACAACAAACATAAAAAGCGGGTAGCTGTTGTGGCCGAACATCTAGGTATCCCTTTTGTATTCCGGGCAACTAAACCACGCAGGCGCGCGTTCCGGTCTGGGATGGAAATACTCGGAACAGGTTTAAGTGATACGGCTGTCATTGGTGATCAGTTGTTTACCGATATATTAGGTGGGAATCGACTGGGGCTGTATACTATACTTGTTCTTCCGATCAGTGACCGCGAATTTATCGGAACGAAATTTTTGCGTCAAATGGAAAAGGTATTAGTATGGCTAATGAAGCATATGTCTTCAACCAAACGAACTAGCCCAAAATACAGGTAATTGAGCTTATTTCGTTTTGCTGAAGGTAAAAACAAAGGACGGAATGGTACACCATTCCGTTTTTCTGCAGGGTTATTTGAAAAATCTTATTGGGGGAGAAACAATTATGGAAAGACATTTTGCCGTAATCGGAGATCCAATTTACCATTCGTTGTCGGGCATGCTTTTACATCAGGGTGCTTTGGCCTGGGAGTTCTGGTTTGGCAGGCAGGCGCCCCTGGAAATAATGGAAAAAGCACTGCGTCGGGCTATTTATGGTTAATTTGTATAATGAGCCAAGGCCCAAGGCTTGGCGTCGGCCAAATGGCCTTTATTCGGAGTTTGGGTTGACCCTGATCGAAGTTTTGTTGGCTTTGACTATTCTGGCTGGGGCAGGTTTTTTACTCATGGTTAAACTTCCAGTTTATACAGGAAGACAGGCCTTGGATACCTCTGCAACTCAGTTATTGCAAGAGTTAAGGGATGCGCGGCAAGCGGCCTTGTCGGAAAATACCTGGTATCAGGTCAAGTTTTACTTTACTGGAGGGTATTATCGAATTTATCGTCAAGGTACAAAGATAAAAGATATTACCTTACCAAATGGTGTGATACTCTTAAACCAACCACCTGATTTGATTTTTAATGCTGCCGGTGCTCCAAATAACGGATTAACAGTTCTTCTGGGAAGTGGTAGTATACAAAGGAAGGTTATTGTAGCACCGGTAACGGGACGGATCAGGGAAGAATAGCAGCAGGTTTACAGAAAGAGAGGTAGGATGGTATGCGTTATTTAACAGCAGGGGAGTCGCACGGTCCAAAATTAGTTGGGATAATCGAGGGATTGCCAGCAGGGTTTAAAGTGTCCAAGGAAGTGATCGATCAAGCTCTGGCTCTTCGCCAAAAAGGCCCGGGCCGCGGGGGAAGAATGACTATCGAAAAGGATCAAGTGAATATCCTCTCTGGGATGAGGGGTGGAAAAACTACCGGTGCACCATTGGCAATGGAAATTGAGAACCGCGACTGGGAAAACTGGGAAAGAATTATGACTTGGCGAGAGGATGCTGATCTTGAAAGCAAGAAAGTGTTGGCACCACGGCCAGGGCATGCGGATCTGGTTGGTTCATTAAAATATAGGACTGAAGTAAGAAATATTTTAGAACGGGCCAGCGCCAGGGAGACGGCAATGCGAGTCGCCATTGGCAATATTGCCAGACAAATCCTTGCTCAACTTGACATTACTGTTCGTGGGCGGGTATTAGCAGTTGGGGGAGTTAAGGCAACAACCTCTGAGGAACAAAGTTATTGGGATAAGGTGGAATGTTCTCCTTGGAGGGTTGGAGATAACGAGTCTGAAGGAAAATTTAATGCTAAACTAAATGAAGCACGTAGTCAGGGTGAGTCACTGGGAGGTATAATAGAGATTCAAGTAATAAATGTTCCTGCAGGGTTAGGTTCACATGTCCAATGGGATCGTAAACTGGATGGAAGGCTTGCCCAATCAGTGTTATCAGTTCAAGCCATAAAAGGTGTGGAGTTTGGCTTAGGTTTTGAAGCCGGAGCTAGGGTCGGTTCGTTAGTACATGATCCAATTTTGTACTCAACTGAGAGCGGTTATTATCGAGCTTCTAATAATGCCGGTGGGATAGAGGGTGGAATGACTAATGGCGAACCAGTCGTCATACGGGCTGTCATGAAACCGATTCCAACCCTGTATAACCCATTGCAAACTGTTCAAATAGAAACGAAAGAAACAGTATATGCAAGTATAGAACGTTCAGATATCTGTGCAGTACCGGCAGCAACTATTGTACTTGAACATGTTATTGCCTGGGTAATTGCTGAGGCAGTTTTAGACAAATTTCCGGTCGATACCTTTGAGGAACTTTTGGTGGCTTGGCAGGATTATAAAGATTACTTACTTAAAGAATAACTGTACGGTAGGTTAACGGCGGGTGGATTATGACAATAAACAAAAACATAATTTTAATAGGTTTTATTGGAAGTGGCAAAAGTACAGTTGGGAAACGCCTTTCAAAAGTTCTTGGTTGGGAGTTTATAGACACAGATTGGGAAGTCGAGGAGATAACCGGTCTTGACATACCTGGAATTTTTAAACGTCATGGAGAAACACGCTTTCGTTCAGAAGAGGTGCTGGTTGTCAAAAAGATAGTGAGTAAAACTAAGGTTGTAATTGCAACAGGGGGAGGTACGGTGGTTAATCAGGAGAGCTGGGAAGCGTTGGCCCAAACCGGGGTGATGATTCATCTTTATGCCCCTGTCGATGTTATTCTTGATAGAGTAGGCCATAAAAAAGACCGTCCTCTGTTAAAAAAAGATCTTGAAGAGGTAAAAAATCTGTGGCTACGCCGTCAGGTTATTTACCAGAAGGCAGATTATACTGTTGATACTTCGGATAAAAACATAGATCAAGTTGTAGCGGCTGTTTTAGCTTTGGTTGAAGAAGGGAAGTGTCTGGATGCGCTGGCAGAAGATAGAGGTAGCTTCTAGCAAGTCATATCCGATTTGTTTGGGAGCATCGCTGGAGGAGTTGGGACAATATCTTGAGCAGAGGGTTGAAACCAATGCTCATATTATTGTAATAAGTAATCCTGTAGTTTCTGAGTATTATGCTGAAAAAGTCATGAGCGGACTAACTAATTTCCAGGCAGACCAAATTATCGTCCCTGCCGGGGAAGAAGAAAAATCCCTTCAACGTTTAGAATGGATTACCGGCGAAGCATTAAAACTTGGTGCTGATCGTAAAACTTTGGTATTAGCTTTAGGAGGAGGAGTTATTGGAGACCTGGCCGGATTTTTTGCCAGTATTTTTATGCGTGGGATTCGCCTGATCCAGATACCTACCACCCTTTTAGCCCAAGTAGACAGTAGTATCGGAGGAAAAGTTGCGGTAAATCATCCTGGGGGTAAAAACTTAATCGGAGCGTTCTATCCACCGTTAGCGGTTTGGACTGATTTTTCAACCCTTCAGACTTTACCTTGGAAAGAGGTCCTGGATGGCTTGGCAGAGACTATTAAACATGCATTAATCGCCGATCGGGAGCTTTTTGAATTTATCCAGTCCCATCAGAAGCAAATTATAGAAAGAGATACAGCTACCTTTAAAGAGATGACGTCCAGATCACTCATGGTTAAGGTCCGAATAGTTTCAGAGGATGAAAAAGAAGAAGGCAAGAGGATGCTTTTAAACTTTGGGCATAGTTTTGGTCATGCCCTTGAGACAGAGCTGGCTTATCGTGGAATCACTCATGGTCAGGGAGTAAGTATCGGCATGGTAGCTGCAGCTAATCTTGCTAAGGCAAGAGGGATTATAAGCAGTGCAGAAGTTGACAAGCTCATCAACTTGCTTGAAAGCTTTGGTCTCCCGACTTCTATCGATAAAGATAAAGATCATCAGAAACTTGTAACTAATATGCAGGCAGACAAGAAAAACAGAGGCGGTCAAAAAATATTGATTTTGCCAAAAGGACTTGGTCAGGCGGTTATCTGTAAGGATTGTTCTGACGAGGAGATTGTCGAAGCCTGGATGGCCATTACAAAGTAAACAATAATCAGGAAAAAGCATGGCCAAGAGTCAAAAATCTTGCACATTTTAAGTTTAATAGAGTATAATATTAACTATTATTTGACTTTGATCAGTTAATTTGCTTTTGCTAAATTATTAGGATGGTAGGTTCTTTCTGAGTAAAAAAATTGTAGTATGGTAGGAGTAGGAGAAGAATTCATGGAGAATTATTTCGCAGTAATTGGTGATCCCATTGCTCATTCATTGTCCCCACTATTGCATTCGGCAGGGTATCAGAGTCTAGGGATAACTGCTGAGTACTCGCGTTTTCGAGTTACCCCATCAAAGTTGAAAGAAGCTGTTTATGGATTACGAGCCTTGGGTTTTTCTGGTTGGAATGTTACTATACCTCATAAGGAAAGTATTATACCGTTATTAGATGAGTTGACCCCTGAGGCTGAAAACGCTGGAGCAGTGAATACTGTTAAACAGTTAAATGGGAAATTGATCGGGCACAATACTGATGGCAATGGTTTTGTCTTAGCTATTGAGAATAAATTTAATTTCTCTGATAAGAAGGCTGTTATTCTTGGAGCGGGTGGCGCGGCAAGAGGTATAGCATTTGCTTTAAAAGAAAAAGGAATGCGAATTCATATCTTGAATCGCACTTTGTCAAGAGCTCAAGAATTAGCTAGTCTTATTAGGCTTGCGGGTGGTGAAGCATCTTCCGGTGACTTATTACCTGGAGTTTGGTTGAAAGACGTAGATCTAGTGGTTCAGACTACACCTGTTGGATTGTATGGTGAAAATTATCCTATTTCACTTCAAGGAATCAAACCTAAAACTTTAGTAGTGGATATTATTTATAAGCCTTGGGAGACAGCATTTTTGCGCGAGGCAAGAAAATTAGGCTGTCAGACAATAAATGGCTTGCCTATGTTTTTGTTTCAGGGTGTCTTGGCATGGGAGTTTTGGCTCGGTGGAAAAGCCCCAGTCGAACAAATGTGGGCTGCATTGGTGAATGAGGTCCAGACAAAGTAATTTGGTGTATTTAGTTAGCATTCAATAAATCGAGGCGTAGGGCCTCGGTTTTTCTTAGTTAATCAAAAAGTATAGTTTTTGGGTTTACTCCTTTGCTTGCGAATTTTGGCATTTTAGTTATGGAAACAAACGGGATAAGCTAATTATAGTTAAAGAGGCAGACAAGTTTCGAAACAGTGTGAATGTTGAGTAGCATAAATATATAAAATTTATATATATTTTTTATATTTAACTAGATCGATCTAGTTAAAAGTCATTTCTTGGAGGAGAAGAAACCGATGAGGGTTTTTATTTATACTTCATTAATAATTTTATATATCTTCCATCAATTTTTTTTAACATCCTACTTAAAATTTGGAATTGGAATAATAGCTTTGATAGCTTTAATCTTGTCTTTGTTTTATGCAAAAGGTATTTATTTAAAAACAGGCTGTATATTTTTAATATTAGGTACGGGCTTGTTTATCTATAACGGCTTCCCATTATATACGTATCTTTTTCATTTTGAACGGATGTTAGGGTTGCTTTCATTATATATGGTTTTACCTTTTATTAATTCAGTAATAAAAGTCGGACATTATGATAAAAGCCTAAGCACTCTTTTACAAAATGGGGCAACTTCCTTACACGAGTTTTATAAACGCAGCTTTGTTGTCTGCAATTTTCTCACCTTGTTTCTGAATATTGCAGTTCTTCCCTTGTTGCATAAAACTTTAAGAATAACCCTAGATCAATTTCCCTTAAAAATTCAAAATAAGTACTATGCTCAAAATTTGCTTCGTGCTTATGCTTTAAGTCTAACATGGTCTCCAATGGAGTTACTTATCAGCACTTCCATAGACATAACCCATATAAAATATTATCAAGTTTTTCCTATACTTTTATCACTGATGTTTTTTATGGCAGGCATTGATTGGTTTCTATCATCTTTTAAATACCGGAAAGTAAATTTGACGAGTACTGTCCAGACAAAAATTAACCAAAAAGATTCAAGCGGTGGCTTAAAAAGAGTTTATAAAAAGGTTTTTGAAATGTCCTGTATGTTGTTCGTTTTTATAATTCTTGTTTCACTAGTTGAACATAGCTTGAAAAAGCCTTTTCTTTTCTCTGTCGTATTAACTATGATTCCGGTTACACTAATTTGGGTTTTCCTTATTGGCCGAATAAAACGGTTTTGTTTAATTACATTACCATTTTGGAAAGAACGTGTGACTGGGTTATCAAATTTCTTTTTTATGTTCTTATGTGCAGGTTTTTTTGTTGATATTTTGGCCGAATCTGGTGTTTTATCTTTAATTGAGCCTATTTTCACTGTGGCGTCTAAATATACGTTTCTGCTTTATTTATTAATAGCCGGCTTTTTCACGCTAGCTACTCTGATTGGTTTTCACACTTTAGTTTCAATGACTTTTCTCGCTGAACTAATAAAACCATTATTGCCTACCCTAGCTCCTATACCTTTAAGCATTGTACTAATTGCATGCAGCGTAGCCACAATAATGTTTAGCCCTTTCAATATGTCAGTTTCGCTCCTAGCTGATCAACTAAAGGCAAATCCCTTTAAAATCGGTTCTTTTAATTTTGGCTTTGCACTCTTTTATATGCTTTTAACTATTTCAGTCGCTTATTTCTTGGGAACAATTCTATGACCCTCTTCAAAAAAGCAACTTGGGTGTTAACAGCCATTAGAGAACCTCCTGCATATTTTTAGATCATAATAATTTATACTATTTTCTAAATTTTATTTATTTAAAATTATTTAAAGATTATTTTTTTATAGAAATTATCTGAATATTATATTGACACGCACATGAAACTACATATAATTAAATTAGATCGATCTACATATGAATTTTCTGTAAAAGGTTTCTTTCAAAGTCGTAACCAAAATAGAAAAAGAGGGTGAGTAGGACGTTTGAATTATATGTAGAAAATCCACATGAATTAAAATTAAGGGAAATAGAATCTGC
Organism: Bacillota bacterium; assembly: GCA_021849995.1. GTDB lineage: Bacteria > Bacillota > Desulfitobacteriia > Desulfitobacteriales > Desulfitobacteriaceae > JAJZSC01. Next base: position 10,012 of record JAJZSC010000014.1, read on the forward strand.
AGCAGCTCCCAAAGATCATGAGGTAAAAGTTAAGGTTATCTATGGTGGAATTTGTGGTTCTGATATTAAGGTTTACAAGGGAAAAATCGGTTATGCAAAATATCCCCTTCGGCCCGGGCATGAAGTATTAGGCATAATCGTTGAAGCAGGTGTGGGAACTCCCTATAAAGCAGGCACTAAAGTTACCATTTTCCCAAATACGTTTTGTGGACAATGCGAATTTTGTTTAAATGGTAAAATCAATATTTGCACAAATAAAAAACCCTTAGGTGTTTCAACCGATGGGCTTTTCGGTCAGGAAGTAGTTATAGACTCTAAGTATGTCATCCCCGTACCTGACAATGTACCTGATGAAAGAGCGGTCTTAACGGAACCTTTGGCAGTTGTTGTCCATGCCATAAAGAAAGTAAATATTAGCTGTGGGACTAAAGTTGCTATTATTGGTTGCGGCACCGAAGGATTGCTAGCTGGAGCAATAGTTCTAAGCAAAGGAGCAGATTTAACGGCCATTGATGTCAATTCAACCAAATTAGAACTCGCGAAACGTCTAGGCAATGTTCAAGCAAAACTACCGAATGAGGTTAAAGATCAGCGTTTTGACTTAGTGATTGAGGCCGCTGGGGTAAAGGCTTCTTTGGAACAAGCGCTAGAGATTGTTAAACCAGGTGGCACAGTACTAGCTATAGGGATTAATGCAGATCCTGTAGACCTCAACCCCATTCATCTTGTGCGAAGCGAAATCTCGATTCTGGGCTCAATTATTTACACATTAGAGGATTTTACGGACGCACTGCAGTATTTAAACGACCATTCTCTTAACATTGAGCCTATTGTTTCTAAAATATACTCGTATTCGGAATTCCCAAAAGCTTTTGAGGACGCAAACTCTGGAAATTATGCGAAGATCATTCTTAAGTTCTAATCGAATATAGCTTGGAAGGTTAAGCTTTGGTCACATACCTAAATAATTGGATCATTTAAAATTGACCTATACAGTATTGTAAAAGAGGGGGGCTTAAAAATGAAGGATTTAGTCGCTAATCAACTAGTAAAATATCTTGAAAGGCGGGAAATCAAGCATATCTTCGGGCTCTGTGGACACACCAATATTGCCTTTTTGGCTGCCTTATCGAAAAGTGATAAAATCCGCTTTATCAACGTTCGCCACGAGCAGATTGCTTCACATGCAGCTGATGGATATGCACGGGTCACGAAAAAGGCTTCGGTTGTCCTTAGTCACTTAGGACCGGGACTTACAAATGCTGCAACCGGTGTAGCCAATGCAGCGATGGACTCTATTCCAATGGTAGTGATTGCCGGCGATGTCCCGACCCACTATTTTGGAAAACATCCGCATCAAGAAGTTAATCTACATGCCGATGCTTCCCAGTGGGAGATTTATCGTCCCTTTGTGAAACGTGCTTGGCGAGTGGATCGACCTGAACTCATGCCCGAAATTTTAGAAAAAGCCTTTGCTCTTGCTGAATCTGGACGACCGGGACCCGTTCTTGTTGACGTACCGATGGATATTTTCTCCAAGGAAATCGAAGCTGAGCTATTCGAGCGGCTTGATCAAAATACAAAAAACATTCAAAAACCTTCGATTGATGATGAAACGGCAACCAGAATCATTCAAACACTGGCAGAGGCCAAAAATCCTGTGATCTATGTCGGTGGGGGTGTGATTCTTGCGGATGCTGCTCAAGAGTTAAGGGAATTTGTTGACCACATGGGGATTCCGGTTGCTCACTCCTTGATGGGTAAAGGGAGCTTGCCTGATGATCATCCGCTAACTCTTGGTATGACCGGTTTCTGGGGAACAGAGTTTATCAATAACCAATGCAAACAAGCGGACTATGTTTTAGGGTTGGGTACAAGCTTTAAAGAAGCGGATTGCAGCTCGTGGTACCCGGAGTATACGTTTAGTTTCCCACCGACCAAACTGATTCACATTGACATTGATCCGAGTGAGATCGGTCGCAATTACCCTGTTGAAATCGGTGCTGTAGCTGATCTCAAACAAGCGCTGACCGTATTAAATCGTGTTGCCAAAAAACTCTTCCCCGAGGCGCAAAAGAATGAAGCGTTAGAACGTGAAATTGCCAATTACAGACAGCAATTTAAGGCAAGCAACAAACAATTTGAAGAAAGCAACCAGTTTCCGATGAGTCCTCAGCGGATTCTTGCCGATGTACGCGAATTGTTGCCGAGAAATACTATCATCACCACGGATGTCGGTTGGAATAAGAACGGGGTCGGACAGCAATTCCCAATCTATGAACCCGGGTCCATCCTTACCCCAGGAGGCTATGCCACGATGGGTTTTGGCTCACCTGCCGCTTTAGGAGCAAAGATTGCCGCACCGGATCGAATCGTTGTTTCCTTGATCGGCGATGGTGGGTTCGGACAAAATCCTGCCGTTTTGGCAACTGCCTCCATTGAGAAAATACCAGTAATCTTTATAGTCATGAACAACAATGCATTTGGAACGATTGCAGGGTTAGAAAAAGCCCATTATGATACTACATTCGGTACCGTTTTTGAGAAGGATAATGAACCTTACTCACCCGATTATGCAGCCATCGCACGGGCTTACGGAGTCGAAGGTGTTAAAATCCAATCAGCTGAGGAGTTCAAAGTTGTACTCCAGAAGGCAATTGAATCCAATCAACCGTTTGTGATTGATGCACCTATGCTGAACAATCCGGTTCCTACAGCAGGGCATTGGAATATTATGGATATTTATTCACCGGACAAAAAGGTTGACCATGTGAGCACCTGATGTTTTGCGGTGTTATAAACTATGGAACGGTCTGAACTCAAATATAAAAGTCTTTGAGGAGGAATAAGTGTGGCAGACGAATTAACTAAAGAACAGCAGGACGAGTTAGATGAAGTCTTTGCAAAAGCACGGAAAGCACTAGCCATTATTGAAACCTATGATCAGTCTAGAGTGGATCGTCTCTGCCAAGCTGTTGCGTGGGCGGTGGCCAATAAACAGACTTTCACTCGTTTAGTGGATATGGGCATTCAAGAAAGTGGTCTCGGAGATTACGCAAGCCGGATGAATAAGCGGTTTAAAATCCGGGGAGTATTGAGAGATGCACTCCGTCAAAAGAGTGTCGGTATTATCGAAGAGATTCCGGAAAAAGGGATTGTTAAATATGCGAAACCCGTGGGTATTATCGCTTCAATTGTACCTACAACAAACCCGGATCTTACCCCTGCTGGGAATGCAATATACGCGATTAAAGCCCGGGACGTTGTGATTTTCTCGCCCCATCCACGCTCGAAAAAGACGACATTTGAAACGGTTCGTCTAATGCAGGAGGCTCTCGAGCGGGAAGGCGCACCCGCAGAAATTGTTCAATGTCTAACCAAAGTTAATATTCCTATGTCTAAGGCCCTGATGGCTCGGGCGGATCTCGTAATTGCAACAGGGGGTCAACAGATGGTACGGGCAGCCTACAGTTCGGGAACTCCGGCTTATGGGGTCGGAGCTGGAAACGCCACAATGATTTTTGATGAGACGACAAATATAGAAGAAGCTGCTCATTACACTATGTTGAGTAAAACTTCCGATTATGGATCCGGCTGTTCGGCGGACGGCAACTTAGTGGTCCATGAGAGTATCTATGATCAGATGTTAACTCAATTAGAGAAAGAAGGCGGATATATAGCTAATACTGAGGAACGAGCATTACTCCAAAAAGTGATGTGGGATGATGAGGGTCACCGTTTACCGGATACTGTAGCAATTGCGCCTCAGAAATTAGCACAAATTGCTGGATTTGAAATACCGGAAGATCGGAAGTTTATTGCTATTATTGGAGATGGTATTGGTAAAGATCATCCATTTTCCAGTGAAAAATTGACCACCCTTTTGGCTATTCATAAATATGAGGGCTCCTTTGATAATGCTGTTAAGATGATGCATGCAATTTATGAGGTCGGAGGTAAGGGCCACTCTGTTGGGATCTACTCCTTCAATGATGAGCACATTCACCAGCTGGCACTTGAAGCACCGGTGAGCCGGATCATGGTTCGTCAACCTCAATCGAAAGCGAATGCCGGCGCCTTTAACAACGGCATGCCGATGACTTCTAGCATGGGTTGCGGAACATGGGGTGGAAATATTATTTCTGAGAATCTTAACCTCAAGCATTATATGAATACAACATGGGTGTCCCGCCCTATTCCAGAAGATCGCCCGTCAGATGAAGAATTGTTTGGTGAATTTTATGTTCCGGAAATGGAAAGGTAAAAGTTAAGGAATATTTATCATAGTGTTTGGGCTCTCCTTTGGGTGTATGCGCTTTGAAAAGAACATTTCACCAACAAGGGTTAGTCCTTCTTTTTTAGTGAAAGCAAATGTTAATAGGATCATAGGTCAAAATAGTTTTGTTGTTGATAACAAATTTTTTAGTAGATCGATCTCATTTTAAGTAAGAAACTTTAAATCTTAATCAAAGATTTAAGGAGGTCTGAAAATGAATAGAAAATTTTCTCTTGGGTATCTCACGGTGCCTGGTTGTCCACCACCTGAGATGATTTATCTAGCAGCACGTGCCGGATACGATTATGTTAGCTTAAGAACCATTCCCATGGGCTTAGCTAATGAGCCTGATTTTGGATTAGCTAAAAACAAGAAATTACTGCAACAAACCAAAACTGCTTTTGCCGAGACGGGCATTAAACTTCACGATATTGAGAATGCTCGTATATACGACGGCGTTGATTTGAAAAGCTATCTACCGGAAATAGAAATTGCTGCAGAACTAGGGGCACGCGGCTTTTTGACTCAATGTTGGACTACTGACAGGGATTTTATGATCGAAGCATTTAGTGAGCTCTGTGATTTTGCAAAACCGCTAGGTCTCACTGCAAATTTGGAACCTGTCACATGGGCAAATGTTACAAATATTACTGAAGCACTTGACATTCTTCAGACTGCAAACCGCGAAAACTCTGCACTTCTTGTTGATACACTGCATTTCAGCCGCTCACGCTGTAATCTTGAAGACTTGGAAAAGGTTCCAAAAGATTTTTTTAAATTTATGCATCTTTGCGATGCACCCCGGGAAATTCCTGATAATAAAGAGGAATTGATATTTACAGCCCGGGAGGGGCGCTTATATTTGGGTGAAGGCGGTATTGATATCGCAAGCATTATCAGCAAAATTCCAGAAGTTGTATATGTTATCGAATTACCTAATCTTGAGCGTACGAAGGTAATAGGAAATGCAGAGCATGCTTGGAGATGCCTAGATACGGCAAAGGCTTATTTAAAGACAATGAAAGCTAGCTAGGTTAAAAAGGGATGAGCATGTGAATAAATGAACGTTTCAGGAGGAATATCTGTGGAAGATGCTAGGGCTAACATGGTATGGCCGGATAAAGTCACGATCTGTGAGGTTGGCTTAAGAGACGGACTGCAGAATGAAAAAAAGCTACTGAGTGTTGAAGAAAAACTTGAATTATTAGATATGGTAGTTGAGTCAGGTATTAAAATTATTGAAGTCGGTTCTTTTGTCCATCCTAAAGCTGTTCCTCAAATGGCTGACACAGAAAAAGTTGTTCAGAAGATGAAAAGAGTTAAGGATGTGGAATATCGTGCTTTGATTCCCAATTTAAAAGGTTTAGAGCGTGCCCATGCTGTAGGTTTAACCAAAGCGAAATTGACGGTATCGGTCAGTGAGTCACATTGCCTGAATAACTTTAATCAAACTCCCTTGGAAATGATGGCTGGTTTTGTTCCTTGTGTGGAGTATGCTGCCAAACACAACATCAATGTGTCAGGTGCCCTGTCTTCTGCCTGGGGATGTGCTTTCGAAGGCAAAATCCCCGTACAACAAATCGACAAGATTGTACGTGAGTATTTAAAGCTAGGTATTACTGAATTATCTTTATCTGATGCTACCGGTATGGGCAATCCGCAACAGGTCTATGAAATTGGGAATTATATGGTCAAGACCTTCCCTGAGGTTAAATGGGTCTTACACTTCCATAACACCCGTGGTATGGCTTTAGCCAACATTGTTGCAGGTATGCTGGCAGGCATCACCACGTTTGATGGTGCCTTCGCGGGTTTGGGTGGCTGTCCGTATGTACCTGGCGCAACCGGCAACATCGCGACTGAGGACGTTGTTCATATGCTTCAGGAGATGGGGATTGAGACAGGGGTTGATTTACCTAAAGCGATTGCTACAGCTCAAAGAGCAAAGGAAATAGTTGGACATGATACGGCAAGTTATGTACTGAAAGCTGGGCGTTGTGAGGATCTGACGCAGCAAAAAGTGCAACGCCAAAATAATGAGTAGCGTAAAGGTGTTAAAAATTTAATCATAATCCAAAGTTTAGGTGTTAAAAGACAGTGTCACCAAACCGGACGCTGTCTTTTTGCTATTAATCAGTGTATTAAGCTATTAAGAAAGTACCTAAGCCATCTGTATAATCT
>JAJZSC010000460.1 GCA_021849995.1 Bacillota bacterium
CTCGCAGAGAAATACAATGACGTACAAGGAACATTACATGTCAAGAAGGTACAAGATCCAAAAACACCAAATGCTATCATTGCTGACTTTAACAAAGAAGGCAACCCCCTAGCCCTAACCGGCAAGAAGAAGGAAGATATCGTCTTCATTATCGGAGCTGGCGAATGGAAACAGCGTTATGCAGTTAAAGAAGGGGACAAGACTGTAATTCTCCCCAAACAATGGATCACCAAGACCAAGGTATGGGAAGATTATAATCCTAGTGGCTGGAAAGATAAAGACTATGTTGAGAAGTGCATCGGCTGTCATGCCGTAGGTTATGATCCTGCCACCAATAAGTGGACTGAAAGCGGCGTCTCCTGCGAATCTTGCCACGGACCGGCAAGCAATCACGTGAAGTCCGTGAAAAAGGCAGATATTTTCAAACCAACTGCCCAACAAGATGTAATTGAAACTTGTGGCTATTGCCATTCCCGCGGATTTTCCAAGGATGGCAAAAAGCGTGAATTCGGTGTAGGCTGGACCCCTGGACCTGGCAAAAAGGTTTCTGATGTTTATGACTTTGTGACCTTACAAAACAGTGAAAAAGATTTCTATCCAGATGGAACTTCAAAATCCCATCACCAACAGTACTTGGATTTTAAAGAATCAAAAATGTTCAAATCTGGCAAGGTAAGTTGCACCTCCTGCCATGATCCGCATAAGCAAGATAAGACCGCTGGTGCGCAATTAAAGGCTACGATCAAAATCGAAAACGGTAATTGTATTACCTGCCATGAGCAAAAACCAATGAGCACGAAGACTTTTATGCCAAAACTGGCTAAGTCCGCTGTGGCTAATGACATAACCACCCACACCTTCTGGGATTACACCGACCCTAAGAACCCTAAGAAGTAACAGACCACTCTTTATCTGTTAACCCTTTTCAAACTCTAATTTTCCCTCATAATTCTAAGAGCTGATCTGAGTTTTCATTCGGATCAGCTCCTTTTTTAGGAAACCTATTCGAAGTAACTATGCTCAAACTACAAGGAACCACAAACTTAACCATAAAATTTCACTTTCAATCTGTGACTGGAATCATACTTTCCCCCAGGAGGTATGGCTAATATAATAATTAAGAGAATCTTAACGATGAAACATATATTAAGGGGGAAACAATTATGATAGCCAAGGTTGACAAAAATAAATGTATCGGATGCGGATTATGTGCTTCGGTCTGCCCAAAAGTATTTGAAATGGATGCTGATGGTTTGGCAATTGCGATTCCAGAACCTGTACCCGCACAAAGCACAGAGGAAGCTCAAGATGCCTGCGATTCCTGCCCAGTTGAGGCGATTACACTTGAGTAATCCTTATGCCGTTTTTGCCACACCATTTTAGTGGATAAAAACCTCATATGCCAACATATGGAGGCGAGGAGCTTAATCTAAAGCTCCTCGCCTGCTTTGTCGTGAACTTTTTTCATTTTCCTCTTTTCCCTGAAAAGAGAAACCGAGTTATATAAGATATCTTAGCTAGGAATTATTTTTCCTGGCTAAGTTTATCTTCGACAGACTTAACCTTACCATCCATCGTAATAGCTTTATCCCGACGATCATCTATCTTAATGGTCGTGGCTATACGCTCTACACCAAGGGCAAATACCTCTTCCTGCATCTCGCGCACAGCCTGTAAAATCTCATCTAAGTCCCCTTCTAAGGTTGTAAAAAGTGGACCTAACTGACGCTTAATCTGCGGCTTATTTAAAAGTACCTTTTCCGCTGCCGCGATATATTTACTTACACTTGTACCTTCACCAATCGGGGTTAGATTAACTGCAACTATAGCCATTACATGCCCTCCTTTTGATTCAATAACTGGAATAGTCCTTGTTTCTCAATCCATCAAGCATAATTGTTTAATTGGTCTCAGAAACAATTTTCTAAGCTTCTTGATTGGTCGCAAAAAAACTTTTCATCTATACTATCTATAAATATAGTTTGGCCAAAGCTTGGGTTCCGCTGTTTTCCTCCCCCAGCCCGGCAAGTTTTTCATAAAGAGATTTAGCTAGTTCCACCCCTGGGACATTCATTCCCATCTCTTGAGCAGATTCCAAAGCGATTGACAAGTCCTTAATGAAATGTTTTACATAAAAACCCGGGGCGTAATTTTCCTCTATCATTTTAGGACCAGTATTTGATAACAACCAGCTGCCCGCAGCTCCATTCTCAACCAGCTTTAGCACTCGTATCGGATCTAGCCCTGCCTTTCTCGCATATCCCATTGCTTCACTAATTCCCACCATATTCCCAGCTACGAGAATTTGATTGCACATCTTGGTATATTGCCCCGCTCCAGGCCCGCCTTGTAATACCACCTGTTTTCCCATGGAAGTAAGAATTGGATAAACATCCTGTAAAACTTTTTCTTCTCCCCCTATCATAATGACCAGCTTACCTTCCCGGGCCCCGATGTCTCCACCGGATACAGGGGCATCCAGGGCAAACATTCCTTTTTCTCTTGCCTGTTCGTAAATTGTCTTAGCAAGTGACGGTTTGGAAGTTGTCATGTCTATCAAATAGCTCCCGGGCTTTGCATTTCTGACTATACCTTCTGCTCCTAAATAAACCTCTTCTACGTCTTTAGGGTAGCCAACTATGGTGATTATGACATTTGATTCGGAAGCCAATTCTGCTATAGTGCTTTTCCAGACTGCACCTGCTTCTATCAACTTTGCCGCACTGGCTTTAGTACGATTATATACATTTAGCCTATAACCAGATTTTAAGATATTTTGGGCCATACTCTGTCCCATTACGCCAGTTCCAATAAAACCAATTACTGTGTTTTCATTCGAACACATTTAAAATCCCTCCACTCAATAATTAACTATAATTTACCACAAACTAACCCAAAACAACAATTTCAAAGTCCTGTGAACTAGAACAATAGATCTTTGCCTACATTTCCTAGCTATTGTATATTTCTTCATCCTATGGAATAATTAAACTTAGGGATTATTATCATAC
>JAJZSC010000461.1 GCA_021849995.1 Bacillota bacterium
AATGCCATAGAAATGAATGACGATAAAAGTCGATAGGAAGATTACCAAACCGTGTTTTAAAAAACCTTGCCATTCTAGCTGTCGTTTACTTTTAGCAACATTATCTGTTTGCACAACAAAATCAGCTATCACATGGGCTAAAATTGCTAACCAAAGAAACGTCATCACCGCATCCTCCATTCACCCTCTAGAAGGTGAAGTTGTCATTTTCACCCTTCAAAGGGTGAAGGCTCTCCAGAAAGGATTGCACATTTTTCAGTGTATTCTCAGCTTCGCTGAGTTGTTTCCAATTCGCTGCTTTACAGCGTTTTTGAACATTTTGCATAGCAATGTCCAAATACTTTGAGGCTTCTTCATATGTCCCCCATTTTTCATAGGCTTGCACAGCCTCCCACTGCTCGTCCGTCCACTTTTTTTGGATGGTGTCAATCAGTAAGCAAATACAGTTAATGAAGCTATCAAACTCATCCATACCTGTCTTAATCACAGTTGAAGAACCTTTTAGTTTATGTGCCTCTTCAACTGCGCTTCTTGCAAGATGAAAAGCCGGTCCATTCATGGACCAAGAATTACTGTTAATTAGTTCTGGACCAGTAAATCCGATACCTATTCCAATCCTTAACCGGCAGGGGCGACAAATATAACGGAGATTTCTGATGAGTTCCGGTTGCATTAGCCAACCTTCAACTACACCCTGGATTTCATCACCCCTGGATATGGAAAAAGGACTAATTATCCCAGGATGACGCAACTTTAGTAATTCGTCGGTCAATTGCTTGTTATAATCAGGATTCTTGCGGGATTCTATAATGTCAGCTGTAATAACAGTGATCTTCAAATTTGTTCACCCCCTACAAGGTGAAATTTATATATTCACCTTAATTAAGGTGAATATTCGTTGTTGGAAAACAAATTCCTTCCACACTAACAATAATCGGTAAATACCAGAAACCAATAATTCTTCGCCTGACTATGCAGTATTAGTGTATATATTCGGTTTCAATCCACGCACCCGCGTGGTGTGCGACGCCCAAGGTAGCAGAGTAATGATCGTGAATAAGTCATCATTTAATTTTGTCGCCATATTAACCTCCAGAACCTAATTCCCACAAAGGGTATTAACAACGAGAATTATAAACAACAAGACTGACAACAGTTTGTCAGCTAAACTAACTTTTTCAGAATAATTTTTCATAATTATGGTTTTGCTGTAATTTTACCACAGCTTAGGTGTATAATTATATATGTGCTGAGAAGTGGACAATACGTCATTTCATCCTATTTCAAGTTAGGTGATACATATGCAAATTATTAAAAAGCTGACTCACATTTTCCAGTACCTACAAAGTCTCAACCAGCTACGTAACCCACTAAAACAGAATATTGGCGATCAACCTTGGGTATTGTGGTTCCGGGATTTGCCCGAACACCCTTCTATATGCAGAGGCAGCATACCCAGTCTTAGTGTTTTAGACACCGATGATTCTTTCCCGGATTCCAATGAAGAAAATGACTACTTTATATTGAAGGTACGACGGCCTGAACTCAAAACATGTCCTCCACCTCCTCCTGAGGTTGCACCTTGGCTTGCGGACGGGTGGGACAAAATCGATGGTACGGTACAAGTTAAACCACCAAAGAACGAAACTGCTGAAAACGGAGAAGTCAAGACCATCGCGATTGATTCCGATCCCGTACTTTTCAAGGCCTATGAGCAATGGCTGGCCCAAAGAGAACACTGGGTAAAAACAGAGTCCCCAGCCCATCTGGCCATGGAGATCTTTCTCAGGCTTTATAGACTGTACTCCTTTATGGAGCGGGAAGCAGAACGGGTAGAACTCATTTTAGGGGATGGCCTACTTAGTTTGCCTCATACCGATGGTGCAAACATCTATCATCCACTCTTATTACAGCGGCTACAGCTCCATTTCGACGCCTCAGTTCCTGAATTTACCCTAGAGGAAACTGAACACCAGCCGGAATTATATACTCCCTTATTCCGTTCAATTCCGGAAGTAACGGGCCATGCCATCAATAAAATTCAAGATCTTTTTGATACTGGTAGTTATCATCCCTTAGAAGAAGATGAAACAAGTCATTTTTTCCAACAGCTGATTGCCCTTTTATCTCCCCATGGTCAGTATACCGGTTCAAATTTAGTGCGGGGGGAGAAAAACGTTCTTCGTTTAGGGCGCCAACCTGTTGTTTTCGTACGCCAACGGACCTTGGGCTTTAATATAGCCATCGAATCTATTTTGGAAAACCTTCCTCAGCGGCAAGATATTCCCCCATTCCTGGCTAACATTGTCGGAATTCAACCTGCCAGCACAAACAGGGACTCAGATAAGGAAGGCATCCCGGCAGGAAACAATGCCAATGGTGAAGATGAAAATGTTTTTCTATGCAAGGAAGCCAATGCTGAGCAGTTGCAAATAGCCCAGCGGCTGGAAAAATACGGGGCAGTCCTGGTCCAGGGACCACCGGGAACAGGCAAAACCCATACCATTGCAAACCTTTTAGGTCATCTACTGGCTCAGGGAAAAAATGTCCTTGTTACCAGTCACACCTCAAAAGCCTTAAGAGTACTTAAAGACAAGGTTGTGGAACCTCTTCAGCCGTTGTGCGTCAGTGTACTGAGTGATGATAACCGCAAGGAACTGGAGCGGTCAGTCGATGCTATCAGCGAAAAACTGGCTTCAGTAAACGCCGATCTGCTGGAAAATGAGGCAGCCCGGCTCACAAGCGAGCGCGGTGAACTTTTACTGAAGTTGTGGGATACCCGTACCCGCTTGCAATTAGCCAGACAGGATGAGTACCGGCCTGTGGTAATTCAAGGTCAAGAATACGATCCTGCAAAAGCAGCCCGGCTTGTAGTAAAGGAGGCGGCATTATCATCCTGGATCCCTGGTCCGGTTGAACTTGGCTCTCCTATGCCAGTGTCAACCGGCGAATTGGTGGAATTGTATCAGACCAACGAAGCCCTCACTCCGGCTGATGAAGAGGATC
>JAJZSC010000462.1 GCA_021849995.1 Bacillota bacterium
TATATAAAAGGTGGTACCGAGATGGGGCCCGTAGACCCTTCTTACTTCAACATTATCTCCAATGACTTCTGTTACCGCCAAGCCATTACTTTGCTGACAATATATATGAACAGTATACCCGGAACTGCCTAAAGATTTAGCTTCTTTAAGCACCCGCATGTCATTAACCACTGGGTTATCAACAATCATACAAATCTTTCTCTTAATCACTTTATCACCTAGCCTTAGTTTCCATTTCATACCTCCGAACAAGCCCATTCAATAAGCATTTTTTTAATTTAGGCTTGTCTGATATTTGTAGAGCTTCCTCCACGGAATTATTAAGTACAGTTATTGATTCTATCTCATTAGGCTTATTGCGTTTTTCTCACATGAATGCCCTGCAAACTGATCCCGGATATCAAAAAGGCATCCGCATGGATAAAGGCTTCTTTGATGAAGACAACTTTGCCTACCTGGAAGAACAATGCATCGAGTATATTTGTAAAGCCAAACTCACCAGCACTATGCGTAAAGTCATCAAATACCTGAATGAACAGCCCGGAGGAGGTATGGCACGAATACAACAAGCGCTGTAACATTGAGAACAAAATTGATGAACTCAAAGTTGGCTAGAGTCACTCCACACCCCCCGAATAGGCAAATGCCTTAAAAAGTTGCTCAAGTTCAGGTTTATCTGATAGTTGTAGAGCTTCAATTCCCCCTTGTTCAATCACATTTCTGATTATAGTCTTGAGATATTTTTCGGATAATCCTAAACCATGAACATATCGAATATCTTTGGGATCATACATCCAGTGTTCCGGTATATTATTATTAACTGTTATTACATGGTTAGCCTTACGTATAAACAGTGAACCTCTCAGGTAGAATAATACCTTTGATGCATAATACTTCAAAATAGACCTGTAATTTCCTTTAACAATCATATCAGGAAAGTATTCGTGGGCATCATATACCAATCTAGCACCGTCCCGTTTAGCAAGAAAATAACCAACAGGCCAGGTTTCCACATCATGGCAATGGTATACATCATATTTTTCCTTAATACTTTTCCATAATTCCCAGTGAGCATTAATATATTTTGATATTTTTACAGTAGTACCCAATTTGTATCGAAAAGTTCGCCGTATAGTATAACCGTCTTTTTTTTCATAGTCGGTTAAACCGTCAGCCTTTTGACAATATACTGTTACTTCGTAGCCTGCTCCTGCAAGGGTTTTAGCCTCTTTTTCGACACGGGGATCAGGATTTAAAGGGTTATCAAGAAGCATACATATTTTTAATCTCTTCATGTTGTTCTCTTTCTCCCCTGCGTGATGGGGTAATCAATAGCTGTTAACTCATTCTATGAATAAGCAAATTCTTTAAAAAATTTTTCAAGCTCAGGTTTATCGGATAACTGCAGGGCTTCGATCTCCCCTTGCTCGATAACTTCCCTGATAATAGCTTTTACTCTATCTTCAGGTAACCCCAAACCATGGAAGTAGTGGATATCATCGGGCTTATACATCCAATTTTCCGGTATATCTCCTGTTATCAAGCGTAAGTAGCTTTCGATAACTTTTGCCACCGACCATTCAGTTTGGACAAATTTATTGGCCCGATTTCCCAGTTCAGTACGGTATTGCTCATCATTAATTAATTTTTCCACTGCTTCTTCAAATTCGTTCGGATGACAAAAATAGGTAGGAGGTATTTTGTTTTGCGGAATTAAATTCTGCCATACGTCAATTGCATAACTCCCGACAACGGTTGGCTTACCAAAACAGGCTGCTTCCGTCGCAAGTCCTGGCATGTGGCAATCACAATAAAGCTGATCAACTACAAAGTCACATTCTGCTAACTCGTCAAGTACTTCTGAATTTGGCCTTCCTATAATTTGAAGAAAACTAATTTTGTAACCTTTATTTTTCAATTTGTCAATTATTAGATTAATTTCTTTTGTTCCTTTAGCTTCTGGAGCCGATGGGGCATGAACAATACGAATCTCATTATTATTATACTTTCCACTGGGTGAATGTCCCTCAATATCCTCATAAGGTAAACCTACAAACGACCATAACACAAAAGGTCTTTCGTGAAAATGGCCTTGGGTTGGAGAATTAATTATAACATCTGCATATTTATCAATTTTTTTTATAATCTGCTTTTTTTGGGATGTCATTTTTATACACTGTTCAATATTTACTAAACCACTGGCCATAATTGCTCCATCTATATAAGGTGGTCTGGAGTCTGAACCGTGAAATTGACAAATAATTTTTTTTCCGAAAAATTTCAGAATAGGAAAGTCATAAAATCTTAAAAAAGAGGAGTTATATCCAAATATAAAAACATCATAATTAAATAAGGCCCATAAAAAAACCAGGGCTTTTGAAGGCCACCACAGTTGCTTCAAAATTTTATCAGTGAAAGATTTTGAGTTTCTCTTATAAAGCCATTTCAACCATTTAATCAACAGATTTGGGGTATCATCGCCATTATATTGAAAACGACTTCCATTTAAATCGACAAAGGTGCACTTAAAACCTTTCTGTTGAAAACCTAGTTTTAAATGCTTATAAAAGCCTGCAATCTCTGTAAAACCCATAAAAATTCTCATGGATTATCCCTCAACTCACATCTGTCCTTAAGTATAATATTTTCCAGTAGGTCTATTCGTCTTTTTAAAGTAGCTATTTCGTCTTCAACTAACATGCCAAGGCGAATCCGCGTAGATGTGAGAACATCAGAAGCCTTAACTCGTTCCTCCCCCTCTACCTGAACTTCTTGAAGCACTAACGCACCATCACCTGTAGCTACACCCACTTCCCCCTTTTCTGGCGAGCGCCAAACTATCTGACCGGGCATAGCTAAACTCGGACACGGAAACGGGACAGCGACAGCCTGCCAGACAGTAAGGCGTTTATCTTTCCAGTAAGTATAAGCTCCATTAAAGGGATTGGATGAGGCTCGGACAAGACGTCCCAAATACTCAGCAGTATCTTTCCAATTGATAAAA
>JAJZSC010000463.1 GCA_021849995.1 Bacillota bacterium
TATCCAGGGGATAGATATTGCAGATACTATCATCCAGACTAGGTATTTCGAGGAGCATTTAAAATTGTTTAACTCAACTATCGCGGGTCCAATCAGTAAGTAAACCCTGATATAGGCGGGTAGAGCCCTTAATCATGCCGAGCAGGGGCTTATAAATATCAAGAAGTTTCAAGAGCCTTTCACCACTATTTGTGAAAGGCTCTTGTCTTTGGGATAGCGCTCCACTATCTTAAAAAAAGTTTTAAGTTTCGTTACGCCCTACTTTAGTTGCTATGAGTTTGAAAGTTCTATATTATTAGCCTCAGTGCTTGCTTCCAGCGACCGTACATATTTGGTTAACTCGGCAGTCATTTCATAATAGTTAAATGGAGTGATTAAATATATCCCATTAAAATACTTAATCGTAGTATCAATAAGTTCCTGACTGAGAGCAATCCCCTCTCTCCTGGCTTCAGGTCCCTTAAGTCCTTTCATCCGCCTGAGCGCTTCTTCTGACAGCTTTATTCCTGGGACCTCGTTATGCAAAAACTCAGCATTCCGTTGACTGGTCAGAGGCATAATCCCGATAAAGATCGGAACATTGATATGAGCAGTGCTCTCATAGATTTGCCTGATTGTTTTTTCGTCATACACGGGCTGAGTCATGATAAAGTCTGCCCCGGATGCTACTTTTCGTTCTAATCTGGCGATCGCTGCCTCAAAGTTCCTGACATACGGATTAAAGGCTGCCCCAACTATAAAATCTGCCTTCTGGTTCAGCGGTTGCCCGGAAAAGGATATTCCTTGGTTCAATTGTTTTGTAAGTTTTATCAAGTCAAAGGAACTTACGTCAAATACTGAACTTGACCCAGGTAAATCTCCAAAACGGGACGGATCCCCGGTAACCACCAGAATCTGATCGATACCTAAAGCATGCAACCCCATCAGATGAGATTGCTGTCCGATGAGATTTCTATCCCGGCAGGCAATGTGTAAAAGCGGGGTTATTCCATAACGTTCTTTCATCAAAGTCCCTACGGCCATGTTGCTGGTTCTCACATTTGCCAAAGAATTATCAGCAAGCGTAATTACATCAGCTCCTGCCTTATGCAACTCATAACAGCCTCGCAGGAAGCTCTCTGTATCAAGATCTTTGGGTGGATCAAATTCTACTAGGACGGTAGGGCGTTTCTCTACAAGTTCTATAACTGTTTCGTTTCTTCGAGGCCTGACTAAAATCGGTTCCACCCTTGGTTCTTCTAGCAAAACATTAGGGTTTACCCTCTGAACCGGCGAAAGTGCCTGAAGGGCATAAGCCATCTGCCGGATGTGCTCAGGTGTAGTTCCGCAACAACCTCCAATAACCCTGACCCCCTGCTCCCTGAACTTGAGAGCACTCTCGGCAAAGTACTCAGGCGAGGACTTATAAGCATACTCGCCATCAGACATCCCAAGTCTACCTGCATTTGGGAAAACGGAGATAACCGTTTCTTCGGGGATGATGCTCGTTTCAAAAGTTCTAAGCATCTCTGCAGGACCTAAGCGGCAGTTCAGTCCGACAACGTCTGCACCCGCCTGTACCAGACGACGAAAAGCTTCCGAAACAGTATAACCGTCTCGTGTTCGCCCAACTTGCAGGGTAGCTAATTGAGCAAAAATAGGTAAATCAGTTAACCCTCTAACAACTTCAAAAGCGAGCAGCAGTTCTTCCAAATCCAAAAAGGTTTCCAAAATAATCCCATCTACGCCGCCGCTGAGAAGAGCACTGGCTTGTTCTTCATATTGGTCACGGTAATATTCCAATACTTGGTTGCTCACTCTTCCAGCTATTATCGAGCCAATACTCCCAGCTACAAAGGCCTTATCTCCTGCTGCCTCTTTAGCTAATTCTACGGCCGCCCGGTTAATTTGATTAACCTTAGACTCCAATCCATAGCGAGCCAGGGCTTCCCGGTTAACACCAAAAGTATTAGTTTCAAGCAACCGTGCTCCAGCAGAAACATAGGCCTCATGGACAGAACGGATTAAATGAGGGTTGGTCAGACAAAGTTCTTCATAACACGTACCCACTGGTACGCCTAACTGGTACAGTTGCGTAGCCATAGCCCCGTCTCCGATTAAGATATGATCTTGTAGATGTTTACGCAGGTCCATGTGACCTTCCCTCCTTCTAATTTCAGGTTTGACATGATAGCGGAATCAACAAGTAAACAGCTCCGGCGCGTGGTACGTTAATCTCTGGTAGAGATCAACGCCGAAACCGCACAGCCTCAAATAATCACTTTGCGGTGAAGGATCCGTAGTAATAGCAGCTTGTCTCCCCAGCCCAATTTAAACACTAAAATACCTTGCCTCAGGATGAGCAAATACGATCGAGCTTACTGAAGCTTCAGGATCCATCATGAATCCATCGGTTAAATTAATCCCGATTTCTACTACATTTAATAAACGGAAGAGTTTTACTTGATCTTCCAGATTGGGGCAAGCCGGGTATCCTAACGATATTCTAATCCCACGGTATCTGCCGGCAAACCTGTCTTGCATTTTCAACTCTGCTGGATCGGGGTAACCCCACTTTTCTCTCATTGCTTGATGGAGCTTCTCTGCAAATGCTTCAGCTAATTCCAGAGCTAAGGCTTGAATAGTGTGAGAACGCAAATATTCTCCCTCATCTTTGAGCGAATTGGCTATTTCCCTGGCACCTATCCCGGAAGTTACTGCAAACAAACCAACATAATCCATTACACCTGAATTAATTGGTTTCAAGTAGTCGGCCAAGCACAAGTACGGCGGTTGTGACTGTCGCGGAAAGGAGAATTGCTCTACTAGCTTGGTATGGTCATTAGGATCAAAAATTAAGACATCATTACCCTTTGCTTGGGCCGGGAAAAATCTGTAAACTCCATTAGCTTTAATAACCTTCTTTTCATCGGCCTCAAACAGCACCTGCTTAGCCATTTCATAAAGTTCAGTGGTTTTAGGATCCTTATCAGCAAGGAGTTTATCAATATCCCCCTTGACTCCT
>JAJZSC010000015.1 GCA_021849995.1 Bacillota bacterium
ACTACAAGCTCAGCAGCGATTTTCTCTGCCTCTCCTGCAGAAAGTACCGGAATCGCGAAACTTGTTTGCTTAGAACCATCCCACCTATTCATGTTCACTATTTCGCCTGTCTTGGCGTCTACTTCAGCTCGAAAACTACCATGTGGTTCTTCTATGGCATCCCAATTTAGCGAATACACCGCTCGGTTATTATAATCGTTATAACCGGAAGAAAACCGTGAGTATTCTGCCGGAATGCTAAAGTTGTTCTTAACAATTTCCACTGCCTGCTCTAAAGATATGACAGGCTTTGAAGAGGAAGTGCCAGTGGTAGAATTTGGTTTATCATCCCCTAAAGTGATACTCGGTAAAATTGACAACTGAAAAATCAGAAGACAAACAGCCAGAATACTTAAGGACTTATGTTTTCGGAACACTCCATTCATCCTCCCTGCTTATTTTTAATAGCACACCGATTCAAATGGTGCGTAAATTACTTGCTCCTCCTTTCAGAAAAAATAAACCTGAACTCTAACTCTCTTCGGCCGACCGATAGTTACGCTAGTATAAATATTTCAAGATGAAAAAAAATTCTTCAAAGGAATTAAGAGTTTTAGAATCTTGATTTGATTGATCGAGCAAGAGTCAAAGAGTTCCACATATTGTAAGACGCATTTGAGAGCTCACTGGTTACATGTCAGTACAGATTTTTCTCAAAAAAATTCCCCCAGCCATAAACGCTGAAGGAGGATCAGTCCGAATGTGCCACCAAAACAACCGCTACAGGATTTTCTCCTTCCTCTTCGTGGGGAAATAAACTCCCACCTAAAAGACTTGGCCTTGTTGCTTTGTATGCACCGTACCCAGTACCAATTAGGGCAAATACTTTACCGTTTTCTTTATGTCTTACAATGATTGCCATTCTCCCACTCCTCTCAAAATTGATCACCAGAAATGACTATAAATACCTAATATTACCTTCATCTTGACAAGTTTTGTGAATGCCAAACTAACCCAGGCTATCTTTCATACCTGAGACTTTTCCGATGATCTCTAAAGGGGTTACTCCATATACCAAAACAAATCCTAGCTCTTCATTGGTAAATGAACACTGACTTATTCCGTCATTATAAATAACTTTTTTATACAAAATGTACAAAATGGTCATTCTATACATAGTGTACATCATATGATATATTGGAGGTGAGGGAGGTTTGACTATGTTATCCGAATTACAGTTTACTGAAGCAAGAAATCAGTTCTCCACTTTGTATGATTCTGTATTTAATACTTTTAGCCCTGCGATAGTTAAAAGAAAGCAAACCGAACAAGTAGCTATGCTAAGAGTTGATCTATTAAAAATGGTCTTAGCTGAGTTTACTTTGAAACCTGAAATCATTACTGAAGAAGATGGTTCAATTACACTTGCCTTAGATTCATTAGAATTATATTCAAACAACAATACTCTTGATTTAGCCACCAATGATTTGATTGAAGACTTGAAAAATTACGCTCAGGATTATATGCAACGTTCCCAGCTCTTCTTAAACGCACCCAATCGCAGGTCTCATTTCCCCTATATACTAAGGGTATTACTATGTAACAACGACTCAGAAATCCACGAGTTACTGAGTTAATTATGCCACCTAAATTTGGAGATTTAAAACGCTACTGTGACAGAAATGGTTGGGTAATAGTTCGTGACACTGATCATTGGTATTATGAAAAAGTACTAAATGATGGTACTGTTCTTAGGACAAAAGTGAGCCATGCGGTTAGTAAGGAAATACCCAAAAATATATGGGAGAGAATTTTACGTAAGCAGTTGCATATTAACGAACACGATTTTTGGAAAGGACTTAAGTAACGGCCTATTTGTAGGTCTTTCTTTTTACCCTAAAATCTCAACCCCAAAGGGATATTTCACCTAACGTTCTGGGGATTCCCGAATTTCATCTTGGCTAAGTGTTAGGTATCCCGTTATCGGAAGTTCCCATTCCCTTAATAAACACATTCTTTGGCCACTTTTAGCAGAATCCTGTAGTCCTCACCAAATTTGCAGATGCCATTATAGTTTTCTTTTAAATCAGTGAACAGTAAGTACCGAAGTTTTAAACAAGTTAAGCTTTGAAACGAAGGCCTTTTTAGTTGAGCAAAATCTATGCTCGCGATTGGACTCTTCCACATGTAAAAGGACTAGAAGCCGAGACCTTCAGTTAGCAAGAAGCTATACGTAGAGCTATCCAATATAATGCCACAATTCAATATGATCAAGTAGCTGAATCACCCTTTTACAGGTACGTTGACAGCAGCGGAAAAACTCATGAAGTTTGGTTTGAAGATGCGCGAAGTGCGCAAACGAAATTCGATACAGTTAAGGAATATAACTTACGTGGAATAAGTTATTGGGTACTAGCAGAGCCAATAAAATTAATGGACCTGATCTGTAACTTTTTTTATTCATGAGGCATATAATTTATTAGAACCTGTCTCGATAACGTATGTTCCAACTGACTCTCATCATTGGCATACACTTTGGGACGGGTTCTTTGTGTTTGAGTTCCAAGAACTACGCGAAAAACACTCCAAACTCTCTAACTCATTACGCCTCGACCATATGAAATTTAACCAAAACTTATTTCTCGCGGTGTCAGATAACGTCCCGAGAATTCCCGACGCGTCATACCGCTTTCATCCTGGCGAAGTGTCGGGAATTCCCTGTTTAAAGTAAGTATTCTTTTTAAAGCCACTGATTTTGATCAATGGCTTTTTCTGTGTTTAGGAACATCATAAATCTCTAATTAGTTATATGAAGCAGCCTACCCTAGTTCCTCATAATCGCCTGTACAGCTTGCGGACAAACGTTCAAGGAAATGGATTTAAGAGAATCAACCCTCACGGATTACCTTTGGGAGGACTTACGAACATTGCCTCTAAAACTACGCTCCAGAACAATGGTTGGCTAAACAAGCCAAATTAAGCTAGTTCAACTATTATTGCAGAAAACTCCCTGTCCAATTGAATGTACGGGGAGTTTTTTTCATTTATATAAATAATAGCCATTTTTCTGATAAAATATAGTCTTTTATTTGACACATCAGAAAGATCCGTTTTACAATAAAAATACTAATTCCGAAAGAGGTGGGCTATTTGCGTTTGGTACTGGTAAGCGGTTTTTTGGGTTCTGGTAAAACGACCCTTGTAACAGCAATGGCCAGGCAATTGATAGAAATATATAAACAAAAAGTCATTCTTATTGTCAATGATGTTGGTAATATCGGAATTGACAGCCAGTTAATGAAAAAGCTCAGTACCGATGTTTATGAATTATTTGGGGGCTGTATCTGTTGTCAGCTGGGCAATGATCTGTTGACGCTACTGGAGGAAATTACAAGTAAATATTCAGTTGAACTAGTTTTAATGGAAGCATCCGGAGTAGCAGAACCGGATAAAATTATCGAAACCATTCAGGAATACGGGAGTAAATTTCTTCCTATAAAAGTTATTTCCTTAGTGGATGCCACACGCTGGTTTAACATGCGTAAAGCGCTTACCCCCCTGTTAACTTCACAAGTTTCAACGGCTGATTTAGTGTTGGTTAATAAAATTGATAAAACGGACACTGAAGTTATTGCAAAGGTGTGTCAAGATGTTCGGGATTTAGGAGCCCAAGGTAAAATAATTACTTTGTCTGCATTTCAAGAAGATGAAGTAAAAAAAATAACAGAGGTTATTAATTATGAATGGTAAAATGCCAGACTTAGCAGCTTATGCCGGCAAATTAGAATTATATAGTTTACAGGTCCTGACCGATACCAACTGGGAGCAGATTGGAAAAACTCTCCTGAATTACATTAGCTCAGCCTGTCAAGCAAGGGGCTGTTTGATTGGACATATAAAAGGGTTTATGAACCTCGGTGAGGCCGGATATTACTATTTATCTAATGTGAGTTCTGATCAAGAAACAAGCAGCCGTGGCGAAGGCAGGGGCAATACGTCAAAGAGTTATCTGGATTTAAATGTCCTGGTATATGGTATTGAAAAATTTGAATTAAATGACCTGGTAAGCCGAACAACTGCAAATCTAGCTGATTTATTTTCACTAACTTATAACGTTCAGGAAGCTCATCACGAACATACTCATCTATTGCAAATTGATAGCAGCAACTAGATGTGTTTTGTTGATTCCTCCGGCTACCAAAAAACAAAGCCTTAAGACTAAACTTGAGGCTCGCTGGCAATAGGTTTTTAAATTTTTTCGCTTATTACAAAAAGCTTATTGGATTCCACTTCATACATTAAAGGAGCAATCAACATTTTGGGATATCTTGCTCTTAATCTTTTGCATTCGTTAATCACAAAATCTACTTCGTTTCCAATCTCAAACATAGGTGCAAAATGCATAAAATGATCCTCAGCCCAATCTCTTTCCCAACCTGCTATATCAACCAATCCATCAATGAACATTTTCTTTTTAGACATTAAGTTAACCATACCACAATTATTATGTGCTATTATTGTTATTGCTTTAACCCCACCCAACGAAACCGCATAAGAAATTTTAAATTCACTATAACGCAGATTCCCCCCGCCGCTACGTATGATATAAGCAAAATTATCCGGTATATTAAGACGTTTGCGATGATCCATACACATGCCGACCAACAATTCGGCATTATTGTATTTTTCGTATGGTCTATTAAGGTTATGATATTCTAACAGAAGACCTATTGGAGTCTCTCTGTATTCAGGTAAAATATCATCTTTAACAGAAACACTAATTAATCTATCCATTTTATCCCTCTTCCGGTTATTGGTTTTTGTGCAACAGCCTAAGTATTATTTCCATGATTACTGGCTTTGATAAAACCGAACCGGCGTAATCTGTTAATCAATTTTCTTGGGTAACAGATTCAGCCATATGAACCAGAGCAGCACTCAATTTAGACAAATTTTCGATTACAGTTGTGAATTGGCTTAAATGTGCTGCTTGGCAAGCGGCAACCCGGCCTAATTCCGTTGCTGACATACTAATCTGATCTATAGCATGAGAAAACTCCTCTACAATAACTTTTATCTCTGTAATTGAACTTGCACTATGTTCCGCAAGTTTTCTTATTTCCTGCGCAACGATTGCAAAACCTCTGCCTTCGCTACCTGCCCTTGCCGCTTCTATAGCTGAATTAATACCCAACAACTTACTTTGATTACTGATATTCTTAACCGTATGGACAATATTATCTGTTTTTTTAACACCTTCTTTAGAAGTACAAGCAATAGCCGCGAGTTCCTGACTGGTGGCACTTAGCTCTTCTCCTTGGGCTGTAAGATCCTGAACCGTTGCCACAAGTGGTGTCAGAACCTCAGATATTTGCCGGGACATAGCCAGTAAATTCTCTTGATGTTCAATCGACTGTTGTACCGCGATACCGCCAATAATCCGACCTTCATCTCCATATACCGGAATAGATATTGCAATATACGGAACTCCATAAACCTCTTTGCCAACCGTTTTAATAACCCGCCTGCCTTCATTCATAGAGGTTTGAATGGGTAAATGCTCCGGAATGATATCACCAGGCTTAATTTTGAGATCTAATTTTTCTCCTGGTAAATAGGTTAAGAACCTATCCCTGTCAGCAATTGCTATACCCAAATCCTCTGCCGTTAATAACCTCAGATAAGGTGCTAGGCTAGACAAATAATGCAAACGCCAGTTAACCTGACTTTCGCATTTAGTTGTTATTTCATCCATATTGCTCATGTCTAAAGAATTTTCCGAATAATTTTCCATGCTAGCCCCTTCTTTATCAAAAAATAGTACTAAAGCCTCATATCAATTAGCACATCTTTCAATTCCTCTAAGATATTTCCTGCAACCTTTTATCCAAACGAACACCTAACAGTTCAGCCTCTTCCAGAACCCCTGTCTCCCGTTGAATATTATGGAACATCTCCGGACTTCTACCCTTATCTGGTCCATACATAATGCGCACATTACTGTAAGGGCAATCTTCCTCGACAGCACAAGACAGGCAAGGGGCATTGCCTGGTATTCGGAGCGAACCCAAGTATTCCATCTGAAACCAATCGAAAACTGAGCGCAAGTAGTCCTCAACTTTTTCACTATCCCGAAAACCGGAAACCACACCAATGCCAATTTTACCGCGAGTCAACATATAACGATGCTTGAGCGGGTAAAGCCGTTCAATAAAAGTTTTGGATAAAGCATTGATACTTTTAAAGGTAGGAAATGCGCCTATAATGATGGCCTTAGCATCCCTTATCTCGTGCAAAAAAGGCGACATATCATCCTTTTGGATACATTGATTGGTACTATCACATTTCAAGCAACCAATACAGGGATTTATTTTCATATTAGAAAGCCTTACCAGTTTCCCTTCATGAGTTGAATTTTGCATAATTAAATTAATCGCCTGTTCAATATTGCCATTTTTGATAGGACTACCGCTTATGCCCAAAATTTTATTTGTTCCGGTACAGGTCTGTGGTTCTTTCATTTTTTCCCCCTTATTATCTATCACTTCATTCTGCACAAAGATTTCTCCCATATGAGCGGTAAGCCGGCAGCTATAGATGCGCCGCCAGCTTACTTGTTTAAAGTCTAAGGCTTGAATACTTCCTTTCATGTCGCCGTAACTATTTTGCGTACGCCTTTTCTGGAATTTCCGTCTTTGCTCCGATAGGTTCTGTAAATACCAGTACATTTACAAAGAAGCTTACTACAACCAGGAAAAGAGTTAAACCAATCAGTCCTTTAGTGAACAGCCAATTAAACTGAGTTGCAACCAATACTGAAAGCAGCACAATCACCGTCAAACCTACCATACCCAATGTCTTACGTCCGGAAGTCTGGTTAAAGCTTACTTTCCATTGGCCGTATTTCCCAACTAAAGTTACGAAAACCATTAATAAGATATTGAATGTCATACCGATAAATACAGGATGAATATTATAGAAGAATTTTACCGGATCCCAGCCACCCAGGGCATACCAAGTAAGCCCGGAAGCAAATCCTCCAACGAGTGCGGCAACTGCTGCACGGCGGGTTGCCAAAGGCCAAGCTAAGGCTGCCACTACCGGTGCAAATGTCGCACCATTACGCAAGGTCCAGGCTAAGACGTTCCACCAAGCAGCCATAGAACTGCGCATTAAACCTAATAATATCATGACAATTGTCAGAATAACCAAAGCATATTTAGTATAAGTTACTTTACGTTCATCACTCAAAGTCGGATCAATTGCACCCATAACATCACGGCCAAGGCTCGTTGAACCGGAAAACTGGCAGGGTGCTCCCCAACCTAGAGCTGCCGCCCAAATACCTAAGAAAAACACCCCAACCAGCGGAGCCGGCAGTACTTGTGCCAGATATAACGGTACGGCAATCATGCCCCGTGCACCGCCCGGAGCTACGGCAGCAGCCGCCAAACCGAACAAGACACCAAAGACAACAAAGAAAATATTTGCTCCGAATGCCATCAACAGACCTTTTCTTCCCTCCTCCGGAGTACGGCAGGAAAGAGCCATTTGAAAGGCTGCCTGAGCAACGACTACATTGATCAAGAAAGTGGCGAACCAGGCTATAATAGTTTGAAGCCCAGCATTTGTCAGAGAAAACATCTCCGGTTTAGTGGCAGCTAATTGAGCTAATCCAGATATTCCGGGATTAATAAATAAAGCTATTGAACCAACAATAAACATAGCCGCGAAAGCAATACTGTTAGCAGTTTGAGTAACTACGACTGACCACATTCCACCTGCCTGAAGAAATATCAATAATAAAATACCTGTAATTGCTATGGAAAACGGCAAGGATAAATTGGTAAACACATGGAGTGCCGAAGCAAAAGCCAGGGCTGTAGCAACTGACCACATGGGAAAGGTAAAGGCGGTGATCATGCCACTGACACCCAAAGCTGCCCGGCCGAACCTATCCCCAATCAATCCGGACACGGTAACCATTTTTAATTTTCGGAGATAAGCTATCAATAACAAAGCAATAATCAACACGTGCAACATTTCAGCTACACCATACCAACCCGCCGAAATACCTACTTTATAGGATAACTCCAAAATAGAAATAAAGGAGGAACCGGAAAACAAACCAGTAATACATACGAAAACCATCCAAGGTTTAAAACTACGACCGCCAACCCAGTAACCGTCGCCGCCCTCTGCTTTCTTCCTGGCGTATCTGCTGATGACAATAATAACAAGGGTATAAATAAGGCAGAGCCCTAAAATCCAAAAACCAAATGAGTTCATTTATATCCCCCTTCACTTTAATGTATGAGATTAGGCAGGAATAATCAAGCTTGTGTTTAATTAGTAAATGTTAAGGTTTTCTCCATCCTAACTTCCCCCCGGAAGGCCGGAGCAGCTTGATCTTTTAAAAGGACTGGTTGCTCCGTGGGGGATGGAGTTTTTTAGTTTTGTCCTATCCTCCTTTTTCTGTTTTTCTTTTTAGTTATAAAAGCCCTAAGTTTTTCACCTCCTCAAGGATTTTCAAGTTATTTAACAATTTTGCTTGGAGTAACTTACTTATAGTTTGGAGTAACTTCATTTGGAAAACTGTTTACGATTGAAACAATCTTATTCGGGTAAAAGATAAATAACCTTTGTCTGGATATCATTTATCCCTTCCAGCCGTGTACTGCAACCCTTACCAAGTAACTCAGCCTTCCTTCGCTCAGCTTCCCGCACGATTTCCTCCCGCCCGCCCATAATTCTCGCCTGGGTCGGACAGACAGTTACGCAGGCAGAAGGCACTCCGGATTTAAGGCGATGTTTGCAAAAGGAGCATTTCCCTGCTTTACCGTTAGCCATAATCTTAGCCCCTCCATAAGGGCAAACTGTCACACAAACTTGACAGCCTATACACTTATCCTCGTCCTGTACTACTACTCCGTCTTCCCGCCGCTCAATGGCACCTACCGGGCAGGCAGCCTGGCAGCGGGGAGCATTACAATGATGACAGGCTTGATGAACATAATATTTTACAACCTTATCTTTCAGATATTCTTTTAGCCATACCTTTAAAAAGGTGTTGCCGGCAGCCAGTCCGTTTTCTTGCTTGCAGGCAACGGCACAAGCCTTACAACCAATACAGCTGGTTAAATCAATTAACATCGACTGATTGCTCATCTCCCCAGCCTCCTCTCAGCATAAGCCCTGCAGAGGATATTTTTATTTACGAAATTTCCTCCTGCCTGATCGCACGCTACTGGGAAAAGACTATTGACCGGAAGCGTTTCATAACCGGATTTCATTGTATAGTACGGTTGCGTGAACAAGACATTTCTTGGTACAGTATGGGTAATCCTGACGGGCAATACTAACGAACCTGTCGCAGTCTCTATCCTCAGTTCCTCGCCATCTGTCACCTCTAATTCAACAGCCGTTAAGGGGTGAAGCTCCACATA
This sequence comes from Bacillota bacterium, assembly GCA_021849995.1. Classification (GTDB taxonomy): domain Bacteria; phylum Bacillota; class Desulfitobacteriia; order Desulfitobacteriales; family Desulfitobacteriaceae; genus JAJZSC01. The sequence continues at coordinate 9,426 of JAJZSC010000015.1, forward strand.
GGGCTTTTCTAATTCTCTGGCCCATTCACTGTATTGACACTCTGTATGATAATGAGCTGCCACTTTAACGGTACTGAAAAGATAAGGATATTCTGTCTGAAGCATCCCGGCATTCCCGGGAGCCTCTAAAGGATCACTATATTTAAGCTCTACCCTTTTGTCCCCTAGCAACTCTATTTTGCCGGAAGCTGTCGGAAAGACTGCATTGGCAAAAAGACGTACTGATTCTTCCCCATTTTCCGGACAAGGATAATGTACACCACCCGGCGTTTGACGCATTCTCTCAACCGTAATGCCGACTATAGCTGGATTATGAGTTCTCTCCAGTTCCCATGCCTCTTCCGGGTTATCTGGAAAACAGGAAACAGGCAATCCCATTTTAGAAGCCAGTTGACGGAAAAAGTCCCCGCCTGATTTAGCTTCGGCATAAGGTTCTCCTGTCTTCTCCTTCCACTGCATCACCCTGTTGATGCCTGCTTGCATACCTGATTCTTCCAGCCAGTGTACCGCCGGAAGAACTATATCCGCCAACATGGCTGAATCATCAAGAACGAGCGTATGGCAGACTACAAAGTCCACCCCGGCAATCCCTTTGCTCATTCGATTACTGTCCGGCCAATTGGCACATGGATTACCGGCGATATACAACATTTTAATCTCGCCTTCCTCCAGCGCCTGGTAAAGCTCCTGAGCATTCCGCTTGCGATGAGGCTTAACAACAGCTTCCGGAGGCACAAGATTATTGGCTTTGCCATAACCGTTGATATGGGATACGATTCCAGAACCGGGCTTGCCAATATTGCCCAGTATTGCCATCAAAGCTTCAAAAGCTAAAAGGGTGCTTCCTGCGTTGTTTACGCAAACAATTCCGCGGCCCGGCCAGAGCATAGCAGGTCTACTTGTTCCCAAATCGCGGGCTAATTTTTCAATCACCTCTTGCGGAACTCCGGTGATTTGTGCGGCTTTTTCCGGAGTAAAATCAGCGACGGCCTTAGCCAATTGATCAAAATCCTTAGTTTTTTCCCGTACAAACTCTTCATCATACTGCTTGTTCTTAATTATTAAATGAAGGAGAGCCATACCCAAAGCCCCGTCAGTACCAGGCTTAATCTGAATAAACTGATCCACTTGCTGAGCTGTTTCGGTATAGCGGGGATCAATCACCACAACCTTGGCCCCGGCTCGCCTCGCTTCCTGAAGCCACTGAAATTGTCCGGCCTTTGTCTGGGCACAATTATTGCCAATTATTAAGATAAGCTTGGCAAATATGGCATCTGAAAGGGGGGTAGAAGCAGAACCGCTGCCAAACATTGCCTTGCGAACCTTTTCTTCTGAATCATAACAAATAGGTCCGGTGCCAAAGTTTGCCATGCCTGTCAACTCGGAAAAAATAGAAAGAGCCAGCTTACTATAAGACCCGCCGATTTTGGAGGTAAAACCCACAATAGAGCCACTGCCATCATTATTTAAATAATTTAAATGTTTTTGCGCAATAATATTTAAGGCCTCATCCCAACTAATCCGGACAAATTGGCCATTGACCTTTTTCAGTGGATAACCAACCCTGTCTGGACCATATAAAGTTTGAACTATTTCCATAGGTTTAGGACATAGCTTTCCTTTGTTATACGGGTTATCCGGGTCGCCAAAAACAGCCTGCACTTTTGCACTTTGATCTACGCTGACCTTTAACCCGCAACCCCCGTTGCAAAGACTGCAAATGGAAGTCCGCATATCTCCGTGATGAGCCATAGGTTTGCTGTTGTGGCTTAATACCTGCGGCCTAATATAAAAACCCATATTACTGCCCCACCTTCCCCATCGGGATACCCTCGGAAAAATACCCTTGGTAGCTGATTTTATCGGTCAGCCATTGATTTACAACAGTCTTGTTAACTTTTACTCTTTTTCTAATAAGAGCACTTAAAAAGCCGGCTCCTTCAATCTCACCAACCATGATCATACCGACAAGGCGGTCATCTCTCAGAATAAACTTTCGATAATAGTTCCTTTGTGGTTCTGCTGCTCTAAAAACTTGCCCCTCTCCATCCGGTAAATTTAGAATTCCCGCAGAAATCACTCCGACGCCGCAAAATACTGCCGAATTTAAACCCATAGAACCTTCATAGCGACGCTCGATACCGGCCATGTTGCAACCGGCCACAATTCCTTGAGCCGTGGCCATAGGCCATAAGGCATTGATTCTGTTTTCATCCCATAAAAGATCATAGGTTTCTGCCACATCTCCGGCAGAGTAAATATCTTCGACCGATGTTTGCATTCGGTCATTAACAATAATTCCTTTATTCACCTTTACTCCGCTGTCACGTACCAAAGCTGTGTTGGGACGTACCCCTACAGCCATTAAAACCAGCTGGCAGGCTATCTGTTCCCCGGAATCCAGAACCACACCGGAGACCGTCATGCCACCATTGTTGTTTTTTTCTCCCAGGATCTTCACAACTTTATTATTTAAATAAAAACGGTAGCCATCCTTCTCCAATAGGCCGGCAACCATGCCCGCAGCTTCCGAATCCAGGGAAAGCGGCATAAGTTGGGGAGCAAACTCCACCACATTAACATTTATTCCTAGCTCATGAAGGCCATGAGCCCCTTTTAATCCTACCAAACCGGCACCGACTACTACGGCCTCTTTTACATTGGGGACGAAATCCGCTATTTTTTTGGCATCTTCCAGAGTACGCAGCTGAAATACACCCTCCAGATTACTTCCATCAATCGGCGGGGTAAACGGGGATGAACCGGTAGCGATTAGAAGCTTGTCATAGCTTAACTTTTCCCCATTTGCCAACAATACGCTTTTAGCTCTAGCGTCTACTTGTTCAACGTTTTGCCCGATAAATTCAATCCCTGTTTCGGAATAATAATTATCATTCCTAATGTATATCCTTTGTTCCGGAATCTCTTGCCCTAGAAGGTATGAGGTAAGACAACGGGAATAGGGCAAATTGTCCTCTTGTGAAACCATTATGATTTGTCCTGCCTGGTCAAGACCCCGGATTGTTTCGGCAGCAAATATTCCTGCCGCACTGTTGCCAACAATCAGGTAGCGCATTCTAATTCACCTGCCGCCTTTATTTCATACTCTTCGCCGGTACAATACCATAAAGCCTTGCGGGTGCAAGCCAGAACACAAGCGGGCAACTTTTCTTCCTCACACAAATTGCATTTGCCGGCTTTCTTTGCTTCAGCCAAGGGTATTACAGCTCCAAACGGGCAAACCATGACACACATCCAGCAACCGACACACTGTTTGGCATCATGGATAACTGCGCCGCTTTCCGAGTATTGCATAGCACCGGTCATACAGGCTTCAACACACATAGCCTGAAGACATTGCTGACAAACCACCGCTGCAAATTGATTGGCAGATTGAGAAACTCTAATCCGAGACTGCGGTGATGGTTTTTCCAAGTTAGCCATAAATATGCTCTGGGTTTGGGAGTGTTTTTCAATGCAAGCTAGTTCACAAGCCCGGCACCCATCGCAACGTTCTGGTCGAAAATATATCTTTGGCATTCGTATCTCCTTCTCCCTAACCAGACGTTCTTAACCTCATAGATTTATTTCAGCATCAAAAAACATCGCATTTGTAAATTCTTCTGTAAAATCAACACGATCAGAAAGCTCAATATACTTCATTTTTCTAATAATTTCTTTAACGACTTCCCCGGTATCTGCCCGCAACAAATTCATTTGGGCTCCTATATGAGCAGAATTACCGGCATATGCCACTTTGCTTAGTGAAATTGCCGGCGGCAGTAAGCCAACCGTCCTAGCATTTTCACGGTTAAGAACGTTACCGAAGGAACCTGCTAAATTAATCCGTTCAATCTCTTCTATGCTTATACCCATTTCCTTGGTTAGAATCCGGATCCCGGCCAGGATTGCAGCTTTAGCCAACTGCACCTGCCGAATATCTCCTTGAGTAAGCCTAACCTTAGGCAAATCGTTTTCCATTGCCAGCACAAATTCATTTCCATTATCATTTTCCTGCAGCCGCTCAGCCAGTTCAGGCCCTGCAACCTCAGCTGCCTCCTCCCGTGTCAGCAAACGCCCGGTGCTATCGATAAGCCCTAGCTGCAACAAGTTGGCAATTATATCTATTAAACCGGAACCACACAAGCCCTGAGCAGAGCACTCCCCAATTACGCTATAGTGCAGCTTTCCGTTCTCTGTCCAGACCTTGTCGACAGCACCTGTTCCCGCCCGCATCCCGCAGCTGATATTGGCCCCTTCAAAAGCGGGCCCGGCTGCGGCCGAACAGGCATAAAGGGAACCCTGAGCCGCTAAGACAATTTCAGCATTTGTTCCCACATCAATTAGCAAGCTGGTTTTTTTACTCTGATATGCCCCGGTTGCCAAAACCCCTGCTACAATATCTGCTCCTACATAGCCTGCCACATGAGGCAACAAACTTACTTCAGCAGCTTTGTTAATCTGAATCCCCAACTCTTTGGCCTTAAAATTCATCCCGGCATAAAGAGTTCCCACAAAAGGGGGAACAGCTATATATCTTGGCAATAGTCCAAGGAATAAATGCAGCATGGTGGTATTGCCAACTACACTAAGCAGATAAATATTTTCCTGTAAAATTCCTGCCTTCAGGGCTGCTTCACTAATCAGGATATTGATTTGATCTGCAATAAGCTTCTGTAATTTTCCCAAATTATCGCCCTGAAGTGAAAAATCAATTCGAGAAAGGATATCGGCACCATACATCCTTTGTGGATTGAAAGCTGAAGCAATGGCCAGCTGTTTTCCTGTATTAAGATCGTGCAGACTGCAAACCACTGTAGTAGTACCTATGTCTATCGCACAACCATAGGAATCGGAAGTTGTATCTTGTCCTTCAAGGGCAATTACCTGTCCCTTGCAAGCAACTGCTGTAAGCTTAAAGTCATTGTTCCTTAGTAAATGTGGCAGTTCCTTGAGTATATTCAATTCCACCCGAGCCTGATCAAAAGGCAATTCTGCTTGTAATCTCTCCCAATCGGCACGTTGATCGCTTAAGGTCGGCCTCTTCAAATGCAGGTGATATTTGCGAATTGCCGGTTTGATTTCAAGCTTAATACTTGACTGCATCAGCACCCCTTTGATCACCTGCCCTAAGCCTTGATCAGGCAACTCTATTGCCATGTCCCCGTTAATAATTGTCTGGCAAGCCAGCCTCCATCCCTGAGCCAGCCTGACGGCAGCTATCTTGCTTAGTTCAGTTGCCGTCGGACCGCCGGTATAGCCATGGCAAAGGACAAGACATTTGCCGCAGGTACCATGCCGACCGCAAGGAGCTTCCATAGCTGCTCCCGCCAAATCCAACGCTTCCATCACACTAATGCCTGCCGGCACTAAGATTTCTTTTTTCAAAGGCAAAAATGTTATCTTGCACTCTTTCAAATCTTACTGCTCCTTCCGGTCTCATTAATTAACACAGGCAAACATTTTGGCTTGCAGTGATTCGCCAGGCTCAACTACAACATGAAAAAGACTGTTTTTTTCTTCCCTAAACAAACTGTGCAACCAATCAAGGGAGCCTTGGACTTCCTCATATTCCATTCCATAAAACTCAGTCATTTTCCGGGTATATTCCAGATCCCGGGGATAACTGGGCATGCCATTATTAATTAGAGTGAATCTCTGGTAATTTTTGATCATTTCTTTAGTACACCAGTAAGATGTTTCATGGTCAAAAATTTCCAGACAACGCTGGTACTCTTTCCAGGCATCGCTGCCATAAGCGATCCAACCCGAACTTAGGTAGTAACTCGATGTTCTGTTAATCTTCTCACTTTCCACAGCATATTTAAGCCCATGCAAAACCGGAATGCAATCTTCACTATTGGGAACTACCAGCCTGCTGCGGCGGGAACATATTCCTGCCAAGCCATTGCCGCATAGCCCGTAGCCCAGATATATACAATCTGTTTTTCCTTCGAGATCAAGCAAAGCAATTTGTTTTTGCAGTTCTTGATTTAACACCTCAGGGGTGCGATGCAAGCCTTGAGGCAAGAAGATACATTTTTCCTCAGGCAACTTTAGTCCCTTCAGAAGCTCATCTTTAAATACTTCACAAGCAATTATCCTCTCTCTTTGCATTCCCGCACCCCTTACAGCCAAAAGCCAGTCTCTATTATCAACTATTGTTTTTAGCCACCGAAATTATCCCTGTTCCGAATACTGCCGGTACTCAGCAAGGTAATTCATAGCCCATTCATCTCGTCCCAACAAGAGATCTGAAGCTTTCATCGTACGGCGCATCCCTTCTGCCGTGGGATCCATAATAACACAGGTTAAGCCTGCCCTTAGAGCCATAGCCAGCATAGTTTTGGTAATACTGTGCCGATCCGGCAACCCAAATGAAACATTGCTGATACCCAGAATAATATTGGTGCCAAGCTCTTCGACTACTCTCTCAATCGTTTTGAGTGTAACTAGAGCCGCGCTTTGGTCAGAACTTACGGTCATTGTCAAGCAATCAATTACAATATCAGAGCGATCGATTCCTTGCTTTTCAGCCCGTTCCACAATCTTACGAGCAATTGCCAACCGCTTTTCCGGGTCGTTGGGAATTCCCTCATCATCCATCAATAAGCCAACAACGGCTGCTCCATACTCTTTAACCACGGGCAAAACATTCTTCAGGGATTTTTCTTCACCTGTAACTGAATTAACCAATGCCTTACCTTCGTAAACTTTTAAAGCTGCTGCCAACGCTTGCGGGTTTGCCGAGTCAATACAAAGAGGTACATCTACTGTTTCAGAAACTAGTTTTACTACTTCCGGCAACAGGGCAAGTTCATCAACTCCGGCCACGCCTACATTAACATCTAATACGTCCGCACCCTGCTCGACTTGAGTTATCGCTTCACGTTTAACCGCTTCAAAATCCCTGGCCAAAAGAGCCTGA
>JAJZSC010000464.1 GCA_021849995.1 Bacillota bacterium
GCCTTTGCCTCGTCTCTTATCCATTTCCTGAGATAGTTTATTCCCACATCTCTGTCCTTTGGCCGGATTAAAATGCTATTTTCCTCTTGATGTGTTGCTGCATTATCCGTAGTACGTTTTAAATTTGCGTAGGACCGTTCAGCCATAATGGCGCACAATTCCGCTCCCATTAAGGATGCGTCAAACATCGGCCTCAAAAACTGATGAGCCTCATTGGTATTGGCAAAACGAATTTTAGCATTTTCCACTATCCAAGAAAGGATGGGGTAGGAATCAGACAGGGGTAGTCCCGCAGCTATTTCGACATACTCACGGGTATCTTTTAGATGGCAAGGGGTAATCCGTCCGGCGTTCAGTGACCCTAGTAAAGTCCATGCAGCCTGGGAATAATCCAAAGGTGAGTGCAGTTTGTCTTTTAATTCTTTTGGTCTTTTACGATCGGCCATCCCCTTTTTTAGTTCCAGGAAGTCAACGTGTTTTTTAGCCTTCTTTCTCATGGCACTCCTTGCTTCGTCATCATCAGATATGGATGCCAATGAGGATGCTAAATCCGGGTCAACACGGTAGGCCAAGTCTATTAACCTTCGACGTACTTGGCTCATATCTAAATCATCGTGCTCATATGTCGCACTCATTGCGGTTTGAATTAAATTTTTACACATGGCTGCATCGATATCTGATACTAAAGAAGCTAACATCTCATAATGCTCGATTTGATCATACTTAGCCGGAATTTGTTCAACTAGCTCTTTTGCTTCTTTAATGGTGGACCACCTTTTTTCAGTATCAACGTTGTTAGTTCTCCAGGCTACCGCAACAACAGTCAATACAAAGGCACGATCAGCCAGGTTGGGTACGCTCTTAGCATGATCAATCAGTTGTAACCAAACATGGTTTCTTGCCTTGGTTATCCGAGCAACTTCAGCCAGGGAAATAATTTTGTAACCATCATGTTTTATATTTCTGAGGTCAGGAAATTTCTTATTAATTAATTGTTCTAACCTCCTGCCTAAGTCCGCAATTTGTTCTCTGGTGAAGTTGTTTCTATTTTTTAGGATACTGTCGGCAATCGAACTGATAATATTATAAATCCAACCATCGTAATTCATTTTTCCCATTAGATCAATTAAATCGATTATCTCCTCGAATACAATGTTATAACCTTGAACTCCCTGATATTCATATGGTTCGCTAGCCAGGGTTTTTCTCAAAATAAACTGACATATACCATATAGAGCACTATCTTTAAGTTCAAGGGGAAGTGATGCTATGTAATCAAAGGAAGTGGCACGATGAGCACAATATAGTGCTGGAGCTACTGATTTAACGACCATTTGATAATAATTCTTATTGCGTTGGGGGATTTGTTGCAGAGCAGGCTTCAAATGCCCATTGACGATGTCAATACATTGGTTTAGGCGTTTGTTGATATACATTTTCATAGCTAGTTCAGACCAGATGAATGCCCGCTCTCCGTAAGAAGGAATCCTATTTATTAATCGGGTTATCCGATCTATATCGCCGGTAGTATCAATTCCTTTGGGAAGTAACCCACTGTATGCACGAATGGCCAATCTAAGACTTGATAGATAAGAAAGGGATGTGGATTTAGAGTCAAATAACAATTCATCACGGAATTGTTCTGTTTTCGTAAAATAATTTTGTGCTAAATCAGGAGACTCTTCAGCTAAGGTACCTACGATTTTAAAGCCGATATCAACTTTGTGCCATCCAACATCAATAGCCTCCCATGCATCCTTTAACTCCTTAAGCATCCCTTCTGCTAAGCTAGTATGTCGGGGATCATTTATTTTGCACAAAATTTTGTAGACTAAACTACAAGCTCTACATTTGGCTCCTAAATTTGAAATATTTCTGGCTTCATTTAAAACGCCTAGAGTTGCTTGGAAATTTGCCAACCCTTCGATATTGGCATGAATTTTGGTCAGGATGTTAACGATTAAATCATCTTGGTAGTCGATATCATTAATGCGTTTTATAATATCATGAAGAAAAACAAAATCTATTTCGAAAACTGGCAGAGTCAGTACTGATTCTACAATTTCATATAATGCCATGTCTCGTCGATCTTCGGTATTTAGCTCAAAAGCTATAAACAAAGCCTTCTGCGGAACAGTCTGAGCTAAGGCCCTAATAGCGCCTTTTAATGCTTGATAGTGATCAGCGGTGGATTCCAATAATATCTTTAGATCATGTTCTAAATCTGACGTAGATAGGGTACGTATACCATGTTTTATTTCAAGAGCTTGTTCGGGGTCAATCTTTTCCAAGGAAGCCACTAACTGAGCCATGCAAGCATTCTTCACAGAGAGATCCTTCAGTTCGCTTATATACAGATAGATATCTACCGCACGGTTTCCGGCTGAGTCAAAATCATATTTTGCTTCAGTTTCGGCCAACAAGATTTGTAACATCACATAGTCTTGAGTTGGGCCCGAATGTTCCGCTGAAGATCTCAGTCCATCAAAAGAAGATACAAGGGGAATTGCTTCAGTAATATCCTGGATATATGGTAGTGGAGTGGCGAGTTCACGTAGCACTGAGGCATTTGGGGCGTAAGTACCGGTTTTTACAATCAAGTCTAGAGCAGATTGTACAACTTTGGCCGAGTCCTTACTATCTCTGTTTTCCACAGCCCACTTTCTAAGCATGTAAATTTTGTCGCTAGGGTTGTCCAGTTTTTCTACTTCAGACAAAAGCTCATTGCCTGTAAAATCACCGACTAATATGGTAACATCTGTTGAAAAACGCCGGGCTTCAGGGTCCCTTATTTTTAAATTAAGGTTTTCTAAAGTTTCAGTAGGTCGCTGGCGCTTATTACCCTGAAACGCGGATATGGACAGTTTAGCATAAGCCCAGTCCAAAGCGTTGTCATCTTCCTGATTATTGGTAGATTTCTCCACCAACTCTATAGCTAAATCAGGGGCACAATGAATAAGGTCAGAAGCAATATCAACGGC
>JAJZSC010000465.1 GCA_021849995.1 Bacillota bacterium
TTAATTCTTTAGATTCGCCGTTAGTATTCACTTCCACAAGATTGGGGGTATTAATTCTAGCTATACCTTTAATAAGCTCAATTTTATTTTTCTTAAACAGAAAATGAATACCGTTAACTAACGTTTCGACAACCTCAGCTTTTCTCGCCTGAACTCTTTCAAAGTTTATGGTTGGATTTCCAACTTCTATGCCGAATTCTCCCGCATTTACCACGGTTGCTAATTTATCCGCAGCGGCGATTAAAACCTTGGTAGGGATGCAACCTCTGTTCAAGCAGGTTCCTCCCAAATTGTCTTTTTCTACTACGGCAACTTTTCCACCCAATTGAGCTATCCTAATAGCTGCAACATATCCTCCTGGGCCTCCCCCGATTACTACTGAATCGTAAGTCATATTCAACCTCCTTGCTTTCGTTCATATTTACTTGAAATCTTCTAACAAATAAGAGTCATCGGTCATAGATCACACTTTTCTAAATGCTTTAAGAGTTTCATTAATCTTTTTATAAATCCATGGTACTAATTAATTTATTTTTCACACATTAGTATTTTTGTTATAATAACCAGATTCAATCCCTCGCAGCCCTTATTAACTCCAGAAAAATATTGAAGTCTGCTGCAAGCTTATGTTGTAGTGAAGAACATCAAAAACAGCTTCCCTAAAAGAAAGCTGCTTTTGTATTCATTACAATCCCAAAGACAAACATGAAGTTATTTCCCTAACACTCTTTACTTCTTCGAGTCCATATATTTTAGTAATTACTTGTTCTTGCCTATCCTGTGTCAGACAGTTCTTAGTCAGTTCCTTAAACTTATTCTGGAATTCGTCTTGTGTAAGGGGATTTTCAGTATCCCCCTTGGCATTCAGAATTTCTTTCTTAAACTCGCGGTTATCCTTGGTTATTACCTTTAGTTCACAGCCCCAGTTGTGTGGATACATTTGACTAAACCTGTTGTTACTGTAAACGAACACCTTTTGTGCCAGATCAAGAACTTTATTATCCTTGATTCGATCTACACTAAATTGTTCATCAAAAGAGTTATTGTCGTAAAGAGCTACTGACATATTATGAGGCGCAAGTCCATGTACAAATGCAGACACTTGAATCAAGCATAATCTCTCTTTTTATGTAAGATTGTGTGTCAGAGACCAGAGCCCAGCTGAAAGGTAGCTAATTATAACTTTATTAAGTACGATTAGCAGCAAAGATACTTGGTTGTAATACTTCTTAACAGGGCAAAAGAGCGGAAGGAAACTCAGTTCCTTCTGCTCTTTTAACATGATTCAACATAATTCCGACTCATATACATCTGCATTTAAGCTATAGCGCATCTGCAAGATAAACTTTGGAGCTTCTACGTTTAAACTTTAGTGCATCTTCGTTTTAAACCTGGTGGATCTGCCAAAAATCCTGCTCCTAATCTTAACCTTGTTCACTGGCATAATAGTTAATCAAACAACCTGCTAAAATGATATCCCGATCGTCTTTGGAAAGACCCTCGAGTTTTAGATGAAGTGTAGTTTTTCCATTTTTGTTAATCGCAAAAGCTTGAACTTTTTCAGCCCTATCAATTACGCTCTGACGAATACCGGGAATGTAAATATAATCTTCCACAGCTAACTTTTGGACTTCTTCTTTATCAATAGTAAAAGGAAGCATTCCCCAGTTAATTACGTTACTCCGGTAGCGCTTAGTAGCATATTCGATAGCAATATTTGCATCACCGCCCAACACTCTCTGGCAGGAAGCCGCTTGTTCGCGCGCCGAGCCATCACCAGGCTTCATCGCAAAGATAACACTTCCGAGTCCAGTGTTCTTAATAAGTTCACCTAATTGCTCTTGGGTCAGTGTATTTTCGCCAATAACTTCTTTGAAGAAGTCTTCTAACTCACGAAGTGAGCCACCTTCGGCCACGAGTTTTTGGCGTTTTGCTTCAAGCTCTTGGATTGATTTTGCCCTTCCTACGTACGCAGGATCTTTTCTGGACAAGGTAAACTCTGCGAGTTTGAAGGGATTTGATCGATATGACGAGGTCTCACCGGAAGGAATCAACTCGTCAGTAGTTGTGACAGGATCATGGATAACTGAAGCCATCTTGATCAGCAGGTTTTCTGGGAGTGGTCGAATCTCCGGCCAGTTGGCGATTCCAGGGCCAAACTTGAGGTTTTCTTCCAATTTGGGTTGACCAAAGCCTTGGTATACCCGGTTATCATAAGACTGTCTATCAAATTTATAGGTCACAGGAGTGTCTGCATAATCTACTTCTGTAGCTGGTGTGAGCAACCCTCCGTTCATCGCAGTCGAGGCTATGGAACGGGCGTCCATTAAAGCAACTGAGGAAATCTGACCATTTGCCGGTTTAGAACCTTCCCGATTCGGGAAGTTCCGGGTAGCATGCCTAATACTTAGTGCGTTATTAGCAGGGGTGTCTCCTGCACCGAAGCAGGGGCCACAAAAGGCGGTTCGTATAATGGTACCTGCATTCATCAATTTTTCTATCGACCTGTTACTGATAAGCTCAGAGAAAATTGGTTGGCTGGCGGGGTATACGCTCAACCCAAAATCTCCATTCCCAGTTGATTTTCCATCTAGTATCTGGGCCATTGCTGCGATATTTTCAAAAGTACCCCCGGAGCAACCTACTACGATACCTTGATCGACCATTAGACGTCCATTAACGATTTTGTTAGTTAAGTTGAAGGACAGCTTCGGATTCTCCAGCTGTTTTTGTCCCTCTATCTCAACTTCACGAAGAATATCTCCAGGATTACTGTTGAGGTCTGCTATAGAATAAACGTTGCTAGGATGAAACGGTAGAGCGATCATAGGAACTATGCTGCTTAAATCTACTATTACAGCTCTGTCATAGTAACTTACTTCACCTGGCTCGAGTTTGCGGTAAGCCTCTGGGCGTCCGTGAATTTTGTAGTATTCTTCTACCTTATCATCAGTGCGCCAGATAGAAGATAAA
>JAJZSC010000466.1:0-919 GCA_021849995.1 Bacillota bacterium
AGTGTCGTATTCTTTCATACATATAGAATCACCTCAAGATATAATTATAGTTTAGCGAATTATTCGCTATTGACTTTTAGCGAAAATATCGCTAAAATGATTTCGGATGGTGATGGAAGGTCATGGTAGATTATCAACAAATGTATAAAATTTTATTCAACAAAATGACGGATCTAATTGAAGAAATCCAGCAGGTACAGCGTCAGACAGAGGAAATGTATATTGATAGCAAGGGTCGCGAATTTGTTCTGGTGAAGTCATCCAGAAATTCAGAACAGCCTGAGAAGAAAGAATGATCATCCATTCGTTATAAGATGCCTATTCAAATTGGCCTGCGCAGGCCAATTTGAATAGGCATCTTTTTGACCTATCACATTCTCTCCTTCAACAATACCTTATACATGTAGTTGTTGTTTGTTCATTTGGGTTTTTTATTTTTTATCGCGTTTAGCGGCATGTTTAGGCCGTTTACGTTTAACAGCTTCTCGGTCGAGTTCTCGCAATCGTTCTAATTGAAATTCTAAAAAGGTGAGGCTTTCCTCGCTGAGTTCACCCATTTTCTTCTGAAAGGTGCGGATCCGCTCGGGAAGCATTGGTTGGATTTCGTCGTCTGGATTGTCTTCGATTGAAGGATAATTTGAATCATTAGTACGACCAAGGAGGTAGTCTGTGGAGACATTATATAAAATAGCAAGTATCTTTAATGTTTCTAGATCTGGCTCACTTACGCCATTTTCATAACCGGAAAGTGTTTTATGATTAACGTTAGTTAATTTCATAACTTGTAACTGTGTTAAACCTTTATTGGATAATTACAACGAGGCTGATTTTAGCTAATGTGTTATGCATGTGGTAAAATGATAAATAATCTAGGGAAAGATTATGAGTACTTAGAATGAATTGGAGGGGATTACTGATG
>JAJZSC010000466.1:929-2949 GCA_021849995.1 Bacillota bacterium
TGGTATTATTGTCCTTCTGGGAGTGATGCTGATCTCAGGCTACAATAACTTGGTAACGATCTCAGAAGATGTCAATGGGAGCTGGAGCCAGGTGCAAAACCAGTTGCAGCGTCGAGCGGATTTGATTCCCAATTTGGTGGAGACTGTTAAGGGGTATGCTTCACAGGAAAAAGAAGTTTTTACTGAGGTTGCTGAAGCAAGAGCAAAATTAGCGGGTGCATCAAGCGTGGCAGAGGCAGGTCAGGCAGATCAGGCTTTAACTGGCGCACTGGGAAGATTGTTAGCTATTTCCGAAAGCTATCCGCAATTAAAATCGGATGCCAACTTTCGTGCCTTACAGGATGAGCTGGCCGGCACAGAGAATCGCATTGCTACCGCTCGAATGGACTACAATAATTCTGTTCAGGTCTATAATACTAAGACCAAGAGGTTTCCGACATCACTTTATGCCGGAATCTTAGGCTTTGGGCAAAAGGATTACTTCAAACCAAGTGGTGATGTAAACAATCCACCGGCAGTTGATTTTTCTAAGTAAAAAGTAGACGAAGGGAATGAGCGACATGAAGAGGATGTCCCTTCTTGCGGTAATATTGTGGTTTTTACTATCGATGGCTTCTCCGTTAGGGGCAGCAACTCTGGCCATCCCTCAACCGAGCAGCGAATTTTTTGTTTTGGATCAGGCTAATGTTCTGGATCAGACAACGGAACAACTTATCATTCAAACCTCAGCCGCACTGGAACAAAAAACTAAAGCTCAAATTGTGGTCGTGACTGTCAACAGCCTGAACGATACACCACCTGAGGAATATGCCTTGTCTATCCTAAGGGGATGGGGGATTGGGGATAAAACCTTAAACAATGGGCTTCTAATCCTGGTTTCGCCAACGGATCGGGTCTCTCGGATCGAGGTGGGCTATGGGCTGGAAGGTGCCTTGCCTGATGCCAAGACGGGTCAGATTCAGGATGAGTATATGATCCCCTATTTTCAAAACAATGATTATAACCAAGGGATTTTGAATGGGTACAGTGCCTTAGCTCAGGAAGCGGCTAAAGAGTATCAAGTGACCTTGGAGATCAATGCCCCACAGGCGCTGCCGGTTTCCTCAACGGCTGCAGCAGCAGAGGACAAGCCCTTGCCATTGTGGGCTAAAGTTATATTTTTCATGTTATTCATCCTGCTCATTTATGCGGATCAGCGCTTCTTTAACGGCTTCTTTTTTGGGTTGATTTTAGGAATGTTACTCAGAGGCCGAGGAGGCGGTGGCGGTGGCGGGGGAGGATTCGGTGGCGGCGGCGGCTCTGGCGGAGGAGGGGGCAGCTCCAGACGCTGGTAACTGCGTCATTATTCTGAACGTGGCTGATGTGTCCCACTTTAGACGGATAAACTGACCAAATATCAATAACTGGTTTCCGTCAGTCAGTCCGTCATTCGTTACTGAGAAATAAGAAAAACAAGAGTAATTAACTAAGAGAGAACCTTCATTAAATGGTTCTCTAAGTCCGGTAATTCATGGTGAATCTTGAAACATGAAGACGTCTCTAGTGATGCTGTTGTAGCAGTACCACATCTAAATAGAGGCGTCTTTCTCCTTTCTTCAAGGATAACGTCATGGTCATTATATTCGTCAATTTAGGGCCAGGCAATGTAATAAGAAAGTAACCAAATACCGATTAAAGCTAATCCAAAATCTGCAACCGTTGCAATAAGATTGCCTCGCATTGGTAACACGACGTAGCGCGGGATGATGACCGTATCGTAAATAAAAGTTTATCAAGAAGTACATACTTGGGATTTTAAACTGAACAAAATGAAAGAAAACTGCAGATACAATCCATGCTATTAATAATGATAGAAAATTAGAGTAGAAACTGACCATAATTGAAAGATTTTGATTCTGTATTATCTATTTTGCAGCTATACAATCCAGTATATAAGGACTATGATAAGTAGCAGTTAAATGATGCTAAGCGCTGAATCCTATTGGAGCGGGGGAACCACGGTTATGATTAACCAAAGGGG
>JAJZSC010000467.1 GCA_021849995.1 Bacillota bacterium
TACCTTGCTTACAAAATTAAAATATAAAGTTGCTGTTACTATCAGCGGACTGCTTGCGTTAGGCTCATTCCCTTGGGTGCTTGTACAGGATTCTTCGGCAAAGGGTCTTGGGATGTTCATTCTTATCTATTCCGCATTTTTAGGCCCGATTGTTTCAATTTTGCTAATCGAATATTATATATTAAGAAAGCAAAAAGTAAATGTTGCAGATTTGTACAAGGAAGACGGTCAATTTGCCGGATATAATCCAGCCGCGGTGCTGGCTATGTTTATCGGAGCCGGCGCAGCCTTTATGAAAGTGGAGCTGGCATGGATTATCGGCGTGGTTGTGGCAGGTATTGCATATATACTTCTGATGAAGTATGCATTTAAAGATTCAAAATTCAAAAAGGGTACAATCTTTGAACAAGGAAGTTTAGCTGCAAAAGCTGCAAAATAATAAAATCAAAAGCTGGGAAATAATAAATAAATAAAAGTTAGGGGCGGGTAACCGCCCCTAATCTACTCTTCGCTAACTTATTGAGTATAATCACTATATTTTAAGAGGTGTCAACTGTGAAGCCAGTAGAAATATTAAAAGAAAAGTATAATCTTGAATTGCCTGTTCCTTCAGAACCAGATGGTTTTTATTCAAGAGTTATCCAAACAGGGAATTTATTATATGTTTGTGGTTGATTTCAACATCAGAACAGAAGGTCCAGGAAAACCTAAAGAATGCAGATAGCCTTCAAACACAAAGTGAAACACTGGCTAATGTTCAAAATAATGCTATATCCATCGCCTCCCAATTTTCTGAGGCTGCCCAACAAGCCGCAACTACAATGGATCAACAGATGAAATCTACACAAGAAGTTGCCTCTATGGCAGACGAATTAGCAAAAACTTCGTCTCAGTTGAATGAAGTCATTAAACGATTCTCTTGGTAGCCTTATTTTGTTACTTAGCCCTGAGGAAATTGCTTTACTAACTCAAACGTTATTTTCCTTACGGGGGTGGCAAGTTTAGCGCAAATAATAAGCATATCAATGACAGGGTTAGGGTAATGTATTTAGGGAGTCTATTGGAAGTGCTACCGGTCTGCGGCGAGATGCAAAACTCCGTTCACCATGGCGACGGAGCTACTCGCCAAACTACTTGGCTAAAACGTCCGAAACCCATGGGTAATACCTGAAGTGAACCTTCGGAGTTTTTTAACGCCAAGTAGTTTAGCTCGCTTAACGCTCCTCTGCCAAATCGGTTCACTGCGTATTGCATCTCGCCTGGGTCGGATTTTAAGAATTTGTAGAAACCAGTTAACTGTTTTTTTTTGATAATCCAATTGAGGTGGTAAAAGTGAAAGATCGAATTACTCAAGAGATAGATAAAGTCAGGGAGGAACTCCTGACTTTAAGTCATAACATCCGTGCTAATCCTGAGCTTGGGTTTCAGGAATTTAAAGCGGTGGCCTGGCAGACGGAGTTATTGAGGGAGCATGGATTCATGCTTGAGTGCCCCTTTGCAGGAATGGAAACGGCTTACAAGGCTACCTTCAAAGGTAAAGGGGAAGGGCCAAGGCTAGCAATTCTGGCTGAGTATGATGCTCTTAAGGGAGTAGGACATGCTTGTGGACATAATATTATGGCCGCCTGTGCGGTAGGAGCAGGAATTGGTTTGTCTAAGGTGATGGCAGATTTAGCTGGGGATGTAATAGTTCTTGGTACTCCGGCTGAAGAAGCTGGCGGCGGCAAGGTAATCTTCGTGGATAGGGGTGTATTTGAAGAGATAGGTTTTGCCTTGATAATGCATCCGGGCGGTAAGAACATTATCGGACGTGGTGGACTTGCTGTTGTATCTCTTGAAGTTGAGTTCTTCGGTAAAGCAGCGCATTCATCCTCACCCGAGAAAGGTGTCAATGCTCTTACTTCCGTAATTAACCTGTTTAATAATATTAACGCCATCCGTCAAACCTGGAAGCCAAAAGAAGGGCCAAATATTAACGGAATCATTACTAAGGGTGGTGAGGCCTCTAATATTATTCCAGAACATGCTGTAGCTGAATTTACTGTAAGAGCAAATACTAGAAAGTATCTCTTGAAGATGATGGAAGATATTAAGGTAGCTGTAGAATCAGCAGCAATGATTACTGGTACAGAGTATAAGATTGCTAGTGACATATTATATGCCGAACGTTATCCTAACCTGACCATGGGAGAAACTTTTAAAAAGAACATGGAGACATTAGGTGAGATAATGCATTATCCTGACCCGATGGCATCTTTTGGTTCTTCCGACATTGGTAATGTTTCTATAGAGATTCCCACAATCCATGAGTATCTGGAGATTGCTCCAGATACTGTAAATGCTCATTCCGAAGGGTTTAGAGAAGCGGCAATTTCTTCCCGTGGAGACGAAGTAGTGTTACTGGCTGCAAAGGGTCTAGCAATGACTGCTTATGACATTTTTATAGATGCAAATCTACGTGAGAGAATTCTAGAGGAGTTTAAAAAACAGACTGTGATGTCTTAGAATGGCTTTTACTTTCCCCTAATTTTATAGCATGTTATAATATGGAAGAGGAGGAGATTCTATATGTCTGTAATTATCAATCAACTAAAAGGACATTTTACCTTCGCCGATTATAAGTCATGGGCAGAGGATGAACGCTGGGAAATAGTTGATGGTGAGCCCTATAATATGACTCCGTCTCCTTCCACCAAACATCAGGAGGTTTTAGGAGAATTACACCGTTTATTTTCAGTTTATTTGCATGGAAAAACCTGTAGAGTTTATCTTTCTCCATTTGATGTGAGACTGCCGGAGAAGGATGAACTTGATGAGGAAATCCAAACGGTCGTTCAACCCGAGCTTACTATAATCTGTATTCGGGGAGTTCAAAAACAGTAGGATAACCGGGTTGTTTGCCAATGAAGTTGGCTAT
>JAJZSC010000468.1 GCA_021849995.1 Bacillota bacterium
GATAATTTCCACCCCAAAACGAGTCCTATCTTCACCAAATTTATCATTGCGTTTGTTAGTAAATGGTGAATGGAATTGATGAACTAGGTACCCATGGGCGCCGTGGATTTCTATTGAATCAAATCCAGCCTCAACTGCTCTCCTAATGGCTGCTTCAAACTTGCTTATGATTCCTTCTACTTTATTAGTAGAGAGTTCTTTTGGTGTCTTATAGCGATCAGAAAAAGGGATTGGTGAAGGCGCGACTGGTACAGGGGCATTCTCTGCTTTACGCCCTGCATGGGCGATTTGAATAGCGACTTTAGATCCATAACTATGGCATATATCTACTATTTTCTTTAGTGGTTCAATTTGTTCATCAGACCAAATCCCTAAATCCCTATCTGTAATTCGGCCGTCTGGTTCAATCCCGGTAGCCTCTAAGATAATAAGCCCAGTTCCTCCGATGGCTCTTGAGGCATAGTGTAGATAATGCCAATCTGTTGCCTTTCCATCCTTACCTTCTACCATGTATTGGCACATCGGGGGCATAACAACTCGATTTGGGAGATTTAGGCTCTTAATTTGTACGGGCTCAAATAAAATGGGCATAAGCGATACCTCCAAAGATAGATAACCTAGTAATTTCTTTAGTATTATAATATTTGTTAGTAGATTTTATCACATTAGAGTTCTAAATTGTTCTAGTCATTTACCACAACAATTTTTACCTCTTGAGGCAAGGCAAGGCGAGAGGCTACTTCTATTCCCTTGATAATTCCTGAAGGTACAGGACAGCTGGTATGCTTGCAATACTTTCTGCAAAGCTTATATACCCCAGACTCTCCTATCTTTGCGAAACATTCTTCATAAGCATCTATTTCCTTCAGCTCTAACTCTAATGGTTTTAAATTTGGGCATTCTGTTGTAAAATCGATGGCAACCATTTGTTGGTCTTGCGAGTCCAGTTTGATTAAACTATTAAATCCACAGATGCCTGGATTGATATTTACTCTAGTCATCGTATAACCCCCTTGCAATTTCAAATGATATTGAATAAAAAGATTTAATTACTCTTCCTGAGCATAATTTGATATTCCTTCTGTATAGACGTCCCCGCCGCATATATCGTAAGCTGTATCGTGACAATAAGGCATTCTTTCTTCCGTGGCAAGGCGAGCATTTTCAACCAGTTTATTTAGCATACTTTTACCTAATGGAGATTTTTCAGTTTCCGCTGCTAATTTGATAGCACTAAGAACATCCTCAGGCAAATCATAACAAGCTTCTTGGCATAGTCTAGCTACTTCCTTAGTAATTTCGGTTACGTAAATAGTACGCATAAGTCCTCCTAGAATAAGTAAACTTAAAAAAACAGCGTTTAAAAAGAATCAGCGTTCAATGACCTTAATGACTATCTAAACATTGAATCATCGACTGTCTCACCATTTTTTATAACTACGAAATCCTGATTCCATGGGCCAAATAATAATCTTTGAAGATAGTCTAAAGATCCATCCATTTCTTCATATCTGAGGTTAAAGAATTTGGCAAAGTCTTGAACATATTCTTTAACTGAATCCAATTCCTCGTTTTCCGTATGTATGAGAACTGTCCTGGTATAATGCTTAAGGCTTTCATGAGCCACCCACAGGGCCATTTCTTCACCATATTTCTCAACTGATAAGTGATATTCCTTTAAGGGATCATTGTCAGCTTCAGTCCAACCTTTGGTAAAATAATAAGTTCCGGGGTTCTGTGCAAATACCTCATAATATTTTTCCCTAGAACCCATTGATATTCCAATACAGTCGTCAATCTTAGGAATTACCAGAGTCTGATGCTCCTTGGCTTTTAAGCCAATAACTGCTCTACTGCACAATCCATACCCTAATAAAATATAGTCATATTCTCCGGCCTTCTCGATTGACTTTTGAATCTCATCACGCAGAAGTTCAGGTGTTCTGTGAAGGCCTTGTTTCAGATATTCATAGTGGAAATTCGGATCTCCTATAAGCTCTATCTGGGGTTTTAGGACATTACAAGATAATACTAAGACTTTACCCTCCACTTATACCACTCCTGTCTCTAATAATTTAAAAATTGTTTATAATAAAAATAACCATATATTTTACGTTTTAAGATTTGACAATAAAACTATTCTGTAGATCAGTAAATAATTTTAAGGATAATGAGGGAAGAGGCCAGCCCAAGCTGAACTGGCCTCGACTTGAACAGAAAATTCCGCATAAAATTTTAGCTAGCTGTAAGTTCCTCAACTATATCAACCGCACTGGCGGCGTCAGCAGCATAGCCATCGGCTCCGATTTCAGTGGCAAATTTCTCTGAAACTGGTGCTCCTCCAACTATAACTTTTACCTTATCACGGTAGGTCTGAAGTTGTCGAACAGTCTCTTGCATTTGGGTCATAGTAGTGGTCAGAAGTGCGGACAGTCCGATCACTTGAGGGTTGTATTCTTCTACAGCCTTAACAAATTTTTCAGCGGGTACATCAACACCCAGATCAATAACTTTATATCCAGCACCCTCTAGCATCATGATAACCAGGTTTTTGCCGATATCATGCAAGTCTCCTTTCACTGTACCTATTGCGACGACTGCCTTTTCTTTGATCCCGGCACTAACAATTAACGGTTTTACAACTGCTAGTCCTGTATGCATTGCTCTGGCTGACATTAGTACCTCGGGAACATATACTTCAGCATTCTTAAACCGTACACCTATAACATTCATACCGGCAATTAAACTATCATTAAGAATTGTAGAAGCATCAATCCCCTCGGCAACAGCTTTTTCCGTAAGCTCTTTTGCTTTCTTAGCACTGCCAGCAATAACTGATTCTTTAATTTCGTCTAATGTAGACATATTTCCTGCCTCCTCTAACACATTATTTGATTTAATAAGCTTTACTATTT
>JAJZSC010000469.1 GCA_021849995.1 Bacillota bacterium
ACTAACTGAAATATATAACTGGGCTGTATTACATTCTGTGGCGACATTTGATCTTACTATTAGGACAGAAGTGGAAGCGAAAAACTGGTTTAAGCTTCACGATGATTTGTTTTATCCTTTATATGTTGTCCAGTTTAACGGGCTCATTGCCGGTTGGGGAAGTATCTCACCTTTTCACCCCCGCCCAGCTTATAGACAATCGGGAGAATTCTCTATTTACTTAGATCCAACTTTTCAATTAAGGGGTCTTGGAAGTATGCTTTTGGGGCATCTTTGCGACAAAGCCGATCAATTAGGTTATCATACTCTCTTAGGCCTAATAACCAGTGTAAATTACCCTAGTCTTAGAGTCGCCGAAAAACATGGTTTTAAGAAAGTCGGTCATTATCGTGAAGTCGGAAGAAAATTTGATCAGTGGCTAGATGTTGTGGTAGTACAAAAGCATTTTGAATGATAAAAGCTTGCAACTTTTTAATAGCAAAGCTTCGAGTAGAACCGTATTATTAACCGGTACTTCGCTATCAAACATCATCAGGTTTAGGCCTGTGGAGAAAAAACATAGAATTTAACGATTGAATGTTTTTCCATAAATATCCATAAACTGTTGCTAATTCACGCTTTTACGAATATGTAGGGGGAATTTATGTCCTACTTATTTTTTGAGATTTCGACACAAGCACTAACGTATAATTAGGACACCGGCTAAAGACGTTGATTGGATTTTGACAGAAATGTTAGAAGCAAAGGGTCCGGAAAATTAATAAGGCGGGATGAGGCGTAATGGGTAAAAAAATCAAAATTTTAGTAGCGGATGATAACCGCAATCTTTGCCAAATGCTACAAGATTATTTGCAAACCCAAGAGGATCTGCACGTGGTCGGCGTAGCCTATAATGGTATAGAGGCCTGGGAGTTGATTCAGACTCAAGAGCCCGATTTGGTAATAATTGATCTTGTTATGCCAAGTTTAGATGGGTTAGGAGTATTAGAGAGAGTAAATTCAAGAACTACTATTCCTAGACCTAAAATAATAATGCTGACAGCTTTTGGGCAGGAATCCCTTACTCATCAAGCCATGATGCTAGGAGTAGATTACTTTATTCTAAAGCCATTCGATTTAGAGGTTTTAGGAAAGAGAATCCGCGTCCTTACGCAGGATATGCCAGTTGTTCCTCAAGTACATTCCACTCCTAGTCCGGTTACTACGGCAGGCAGTAAGGTGAATTTAGGCGTAGAAGTAACTTCCATGATGCACCAAATCGGTATTCCCGCTCATGTTAAAGGCTATCAGTATATCAGGGATGCCATCTTGATGGTAGTTGAAGATGTATCTTTGCTTGGGGCAGTAACAAAAGAACTATACCCTGCTATAGCTAAGAAATATGACACTGCACCGAGCAGGGTGGAGAGAGGAATCCGCCATGCGATTGAACTTGCTTGGGAGAGAGGACATACAGAAACACTAAAGAGAATATTTGGGTATTCCATGAATATAGAGAGGCAGAAGCCTACGAATTCTGAATTTGTGGCATTATTGGCAGATAAGTTAAGGGTAATGAGTAAAGTAAGTTAAGAGCAATGAGTAAAGCAAGTTATTATTAATATCTTACTACATAAAATAGTAACAAGAGGTCTGAATTTTGTTCGGATCTCTTATTTTATTATTCCGGACTTGACCTTCAGTTCAAAAAGCGGCAAAATCTTAGTGAAGGGGTGGAATTGTGAAACAACGTGGGAAATTTATTGTGTTGGAAGGCGTAGATGGATCCGGAATAACTACCCAGACGGAGCGATTAAAACATTGGTTGGAAGCTCACACGGGAGATAAGGTGCTGATGACTAAAGAACCAAGTGAAGGACCGGTTGGATTTTTGATTCGACAAGCACTTACTAAACGTGTAGTAGGACTTAGTCAGGAAACCCTCGCTCTTCTATTCGCTGCTGACCGCTTGGATCATATTAAACATAAAATATTACCAGCCTTAGAAGAAGGGAATCATGTAGTTTGTGATAGGTATTTAATGTCATCCTTGGCTTATCAGGGTCTTGAACTAGATATTGAATGGATCAAAGAAGTTAATGCTTGTGCTATTCCTGTAGACTTAACGATTTTTATCAAGGTTGATCCGTCAACAACGATGAACAGAATTAAGACTAAACGCTTTCAAGTAGATTTGTTTGAACAGGAAGCAACATTAAGAACGGTATTAAGCAATTACGAATTGATTATAAGTCAAGGTAAGCAATCAGGATATAATATTGTGCAAATAGATGGAGAGCAGAGTCTTGATCAAGTTACGTACACCATTCAGACAGAAGTTAAAAAATATTTAGGTATTGAA
Organism: Bacillota bacterium; assembly: GCA_021849995.1. Taxonomy (GTDB): domain Bacteria; phylum Bacillota; class Desulfitobacteriia; order Desulfitobacteriales; family Desulfitobacteriaceae; genus JAJZSC01. Next base: position 2,342 of record JAJZSC010000469.1, read on the forward strand.
TATTAAGCAATAAGCCGTTAACGCAGATAGATATAATATACATTAAGAATTGAGAAACGAGAACAATGAAATAGAAAACCCTCGGCGTTGCCGGGGGTTTCGTTGCTTATTCCAGGGAAACATACCTCTAGGAGAGTTTTTTGTCAATAATTTTGCGAGTAAAGTTTGCTTGATTAAATTGTATTTAATATGTATCAAAAATAAAAATAGCCGCAAACCCTTGCGACATCTAGATTTATAATGGTGCGCCCGGCAGGATTTGAACCTGCGACCTCCGGCCTCGGAAACCGTCACTCTATCCCCTGAGCTACGAGCGCATAAGTTTTAGACTTTAATAACTTTACTAAAACTTATTGCTATTGTCAAGTCCGAAAATTTGATCTGATGTCACATGATAAGCTGAATTAAGATGTGAGAAATATTTTTACAATAATGAAAAAATATAAGACTTAGAGACTAAAATTTTAAAGACTAAAGACTTAACCTTAAATATACTAAGTTTTAATAGAGCATTAGGCCCTTGGTTGTACTGCCAATAGGGATGGGGTATAATC
>JAJZSC010000470.1 GCA_021849995.1 Bacillota bacterium
AATTTGATTCTTTGATTTGGTTTATCGCTCTAGTTGAGAGGCTTGGATTGTGTAACGCCATATTTTCTGGGTTGGATTCATAGTACTGTCTGATTTGTTTAGAGTACAAGCATAAGGAGGATTATATGAGGAAAATAAAGTTTCTGGTTCATGAAGCTGACGATTGTGTTGGGGTAGCAGTAAAAGACATTAAAGCTGGTGAACATGTATTAGGAATAATCTTAGATCCTGATCGGGAAATTACTGTACATTCAAATCATAATATTCCCCTTGGTCACAAAATTGCCCTTAGAGCTGTAAAGGCAGGGGAATTCGTGATTAAATATGGTGAAAATATCGGGAAAGCAACACAAGATATTAATGTTGGCGACTACGTTCATACTCATAACCTCAAAACTGTGAGGTGGAGTTATGGATACTAAGATCTTAGGATATCGCAGGCCAAACGGCCGCCTAGGAATTCGTAACCATGTCGTTATTCTTCCTGTAGATGATTTATCAAATGCTGCTTGTGAAGCTGTAGCATATAATGTAGCAGGAACACTTGCTCTTCCCCATCCTTATGGCCGTTTGCAATTTGGTAAAGATTTAGAATTGCATTTTCGTACTCTGATCGGAGCAGGTCGAAATCCCAACGTCGCTGCTGTTGTCGTGATTGGAATTGAGCCAAACTGGGCAAGGAAAATAGCTGATGGAATTGCTGAAACTGGTAAGCCGGTGGCTTACTTTGGAATTGAGGGTTATGGGGATCTTAAAACTATCGAAATGGCATCTCGTAAAGCTAAAGAGTTTGTCCAATACGCGACTTCCTTAGAAAAAGTAGAAGCTGATCTTAAAGAGCTTGTTGTGAGCTTTAAGTGCGGTGAATCTGACACAACTTCCGGTTTAGCAGGTAATCCAGTTGCAGGTGTTGTGGGTGACCGTTTGGTAAACATGGGCGGAACCGTAATTTTTGGTGAGACTCCAGAAACAACTGGTGCGGAACATATTTTAGCTAAACACTTCGCCACGCCGGAACTTGGAAAACAATATCTAAAGATTCACCGGGAGTATATGGAACTTATTGAATCCAAAGGTGCGGATCTGCTGGGAACTCAACCAACCCAAGGCAATATTGCAGGCGGATTAACGACAATCGAAGAGAAAGCTCTGGGCAATATTCAAAAAGCAGGAAAAACACCAATTGTTGGAGTTCTTGAACCTTGTGAAGAGCCCAAAGATCCAGGCCGTTACTTTATGGATACTTCCTCTGCAGCTGCTGAGTGTATTACCGTTATGATGGCTGCGGGAGCAACCCTCCATGTGTTTATCACTGGACAAGGTAATATAGTTGGTAATCCTATAGAGCCAGTTGTTAAAATCTCTGCTAATCCACATACTTGCAGTACGATGTCTGAGCACATCGATGTTAACGTTAGCGGTGTTCTTATGAGAGAATTATCTCTAGATCAAGCAGCAGATAAAGTTATTAATTGTATTATCAAGACTGCTCGTGGCCGCTTCACAGATGCGGAAGCTTTAAATCATAAAGAATTTGTCTTGACCCGTCTCTATCCGAGTGCCTAATATGATAGTTTCTTGACGTACGGCTATTGATGCCGAAACTTTAGGCAAAAAGCGCCTCAGGGTTGTTGGTGATCCCTTGGGGGCCATTGCCACAAATGTCAAACCGACTAAAAAGAATACAGTATTTAATTTATATCCAAACTAGACTTTTATTTATGATAAGAGTATGCTTTAAATCAAATATGTTTCCATGAGCAAGGGAGCTCCGAAAAGCTAAAAGCTTTTCGGAGCTTTTTATATTTCTGTTCAAGAGTTCCAATAACTATGAACTTCTTGATTTAACCGGGGGGATCTTTATGGAGAAATTAGACCTTGAAGACATAATTAAAATTCTGCCAATCATTGCTAAAACAACGGGTTGTTCTACTGCAATCTTAGATACCGGAGGACGAAGGATATGTGCAGTAGATTGCAATGCTCAAGAGGTAGAAGACTTGAACGAGGAGATCTTTGACCTAGCTAGGACTGCTGCCAAAGAAGGACGTCCCTTGATTGATTCTTCCAAAGATCTCGTAGAGGTATGGGCTTTGCCATTAGGTGAGTATGTTTTAGTCTGTAGTAATATGGAACGCGTTCAAAGAGAAGAAATTCTCAAAGAGGCCTTTAAGAGAGCGCTGCCTATGTTTGCCAAGGTGGCAGGGGGAGAAGCAGTGCTTTTTAATGAACGAGGGGAGCGCCTTATTAGTTATAACGCAGACGGAACAGAAAGGCAGCATTTGAAAGGAAAGGTTAGCAAGCAGGCCCGCCAAGCAATGGAAATGCAGGAACCTGTTGTCGGGCAGTCCTTTTCAGTCAATGGAGCTATGGCGGTGCGTATCCCCATTACCGAGAAATTTGGCTTTGGTTTTAACAATGAAAATGCAGCCCGCCAACAACAAAAGTTATATGAAGAAGTCAAAAAACTGCAACAAACACGTTATACTTTTGCAGATATCATCGGCGAGAGTGAGGCTTTAGTAAAAACCAAAAGTATGGCTAAATTTGTCGCCAATGGTGTTTCCTCAATTTTATTTTATGGCGAAACAGGTACCGGCAAGGAACTATTCGCCCAGTCTATCCATAATGCCAGTGATCGTCGCAACAGGCCTTTTGTAGCGCTAAATTGCGGAGCATTGCCAGCTTCCTTGATAGAAAGCAATCTTTTTGGTTATGAGGAAGGAGCCTTTACTGGAGCAAAGAAAGGGGGAAGCCCAGGGGCCTTTGAGCAGGCTAACGGTGGAACTATTTTTCTGGATGAAATCAGCGAGATGGAAATAAGCCTGCAGACAAAATTATTACGCGTCCTTCAAGAAAGAGAAGTGGTTCGGATTGGGGGATTT
>JAJZSC010000471.1 GCA_021849995.1 Bacillota bacterium
CCACACTGGCTAAAACTAGATTTTGTATTTCATTTAACATTCCTTTGTTGTTAGCATTTTCCACGATTAAATTAACGGTTTGATAAACGTCTAAACCTTTAATGGATATTCCTTCCAATAAACTTGATGCACCATTGATATCGCGCACTTTAATAACCTTGCCTTGGTTGTTAACGAGCAGCTCGATACCTTTGTTGATATCCAGAGCAACGGATGCAACCGCCATATTAGGAAGGAAAAGGAGGTAGAACGCAGTAATGCTAAATACAAATAATAAAACTGCTGCTGTCGAATATTTAAGCCAGGAATTATGGAATGATGGTATCCGTTGAGGTTTTATAATCACCTCAATCGTCTGGCCTACTATAGGCGGCTCTTTAGGAGTAGAGATTTCTAAAAAGTCGCTTTTATCTGTGAAGATGACAGTAAGCTTTGGTGAGGTTCGCATCACGATGCCTTTGGTTTTCTCCATATTTCTTCACCTACTCTCCTGGTTCTACTGGAATCTGCATGAAAGTTTTCAGGGGATAAAATGCCGGCTCGGATAAGATGAGAGCCAGAGCAATAAGATATTTTCGCCCCTTTTCTAGGGCTTTGCGTTTTACGCCGGTCAATACCTCCAGTTCTTTAATGGGTAAAAGTCTATGAGTTTTAAGATATGCCATAAGGCCAGGGTTATTGCTTAAAGCCAAGGCTGCCTTTAGGAGAGTTTGCTTGCTGTCTTTTTGTTTCGGGGAGACTTTTAGTAAATCATCTAACGTCACTTTATAGTAACATAGCACGCGGACGTAGTTTTCAATGACTTCTGCTAAGGCATCTTGCTTCTCGATTTCTTGATATTGCTCTTGGGAAGTATCAAGATCGTAGCGGCTTAGCTCTTCATCCTCTAAGTTCATGGGCGAGAGGGAAAGATGTTGATGTTTGCCTTCTTTGCGAAAATAGTCCACTAATCTTCGGCGGATCACCATTTGAACAAAACTATGAAAAGAAGCTCCTCCATGGGGGTCGAAGCTGTCAATCGCTTCATTAAAGGCTAAAAGAGCAATGCTGAGCTCATCGTCATTATCCCAGGCTAAATACCTACTGCAGATTTTGGAACTTACCCTAGCTATAAATGCTTTATGAGATCTTATAAGTTCCTCTCGGACGAGAGGATCACCGCTCTTGGCTGATATTAGGGTCTCTCTCGAAACCTGTTCTTGCATTTTCATCACTCCGCTTGATAGTTATTCGTAAGTATGTAGCAGTTTCAAGGGGTAGAAAAAAACATTCTACTCCCCATTATGGGTGTAGAATGTTACAGCATTGTCACATTAATGTGTCTTTTGTGTTGCATAAAATTTGCAGAGCAGACAAGTACTATTGCACTATAACGTCAACGCAATAAATTAAGTAAAAAAAAGGACAAGCAACTACTTGTTACTTAAATCAATAACTGTTATCCTAACACATGAGCATATATTCAATTGATGTAACTAACCCTACGACACCTAAAGGCGTAAAGCTAAGTGTGTAAAACAATTACCATAGGAGGAGATGCTTTGATGAATAGTCAGTTGTTTTCAACCTTGATGGGATTGGGAGTTGGTGGTTCGGGTATAGCCCTAGGCGGCATAGTTGCTTACGGGTTGGGAAAATACTTCGCGAGAATCTCAGGACTAATTCTAGCCTGTTCAGCCGGTGTTATATTTTCTCTTCTGACATTTGAACTTTTGCCTGAAAGTGTCAGTACAGGTGGTTTATTTGCTACTGGAATCGGAATCATTATAGGAATCCTCATGATTATTCGTTTGGAGATTTTTTTCCATAAAGTTGTGATTATAACTGACAATCCAAGTAAATCCATGTTTATTCGGTCCGGAATACTTCTCGCGATAGGGGTAGCCATTCACAATTTACCAGTCGGGTTTGCCATGGGAATCGGTTTGGTGAACTATGACAAGATTGGTTTAGATTTAGCTGCTACTATGTTATTGCATAACTTTCCAGAGGGCTTCGCGATCTTACTCCCCTTGGCACTCAGTGGGCTTAGTAGTACTTCCATTCCAATTATCGCCTGCATTGTAGCTCTTCCTGCCGGACTTGGGTCCTTCCTTGGTTCAAGCTTAGGAATAATTAACCCGAAATTACTAGCTATCTTCTTTGGGATTGCAATCGGTACAATTTTCATGGTGACTTGGCATGAGATCTTGGGCCATGCAATAAAACATACCCGACGAATTCATCTTTTTCCTAGCATTATAACAGGTCTTATCCTGGGAATCTTATTTACATCTCTCATTTTGTAGTTAGTACTACAGTTAATAAGTTATTCAATTTTTCGATTTGATATCTGCAGTGACGAAATTACTATATTTCGTTCCTGGAATCCGATTATGTAGAACAATATTAGGAAGTTCATGGACTCTCGGAGGATCGAGCCCCCTGTAATGGTTTTGACTATTTAGGTTCATCTACTTAATTTTATATTGACTTTTACAGAACAGATAGATACAATTAAGATAATATATGAATGATTAGTCATATGTTCAAGTGAAAGGATATGAAAAGAGGAATTAAAATGGTTGATAAAAGAAATGATGTAGATAGGTGTAACTGCAATGTTATACATGAGGAGATCGTAAATATGGTCAGGGCAAAAATGCCTATGGAAGAAAACTTGTACGACCTTGCAGAATTATTTAAGGTCTTCGGTGACTCGACTAGAATTAAAATACTTTGGGCTTTAGATGAAGCTGAAATGTGTGTCTGTGACATCGCTGTCTTGCTAAATATGACCCAATCGGCAATATCCCATCAGCTAAGAGTTTTAAAGCAGGCACGGCTGGTGAAATATCGAAAAGACGGAAAAATTGTATTTTATTCCTTGGAAGATGAAC